>JANNVG010001190.1:0-3896 GCA_031414395.1 Fimbriiglobus sp. | reverse complement strand
CCACGCTCCGCGTGGGGACGCCGGCGGACCCGCTCCGCGTCCCTCGCCAGACCCCACGACGCGGAGCGTGGAGACTCCCGTTCCCACGCGGAGCGTGGGAACGAGGCGCGACCCACGACGCGGAGCGTCGAGACTCCCGTTCCCACGCGGAGCGTGGGAACGAGTGGTGCTACTTCTTCCGCCGCACGCTCTTGATGACGATGTCCTCGGCCGGCACGTTGTCCCACTGGCCCACCCGCCCGGTCTTCGCTTCGGTCATCTTGTCCACCACCTCCATGCCGGCCACCACCCTGCCGAACACGCAGTACCCCGGCTGCTTGTTCGCGTCTTGAAAGTCCAATGGCTTGTTGTCCGCCAGGTTGATGAAGAACTGGCTGGTGGCCGAATCCGCCTTCTGGGCGCGGGCCATCGCTACCGTGCCGCGGGTGTTGCTCAGGCCGTTGTCCGCCTCGCACGGGATCGCGTCGTTCCCCTTCTTCTCCTTCATGCCCGGCGCGAACCCACCGCTCTGGATCATGAACACGGGGATGACGCGGTGGACGGTCAGCCCGTCGTAGAACTTGTCATCGACGTACCCGAGGAAGTTGGCCACGCTCTTCGGCGCCTTGTCGGGGAACAGCTCGACCTCGATGTCACCCAGGCTGGTGACGACGACGACGTGCGTGTCGCTCCCCTTCCCCACCTTCGGCACCGGGGCGGCGACGGCGGACAGGCCGCACAGGGCGAGGGCGAACGCGGCGAGTGTGTACTTCATGGTGGCACCGGGTTTCCGGTTGAACCGGGCGGCGGGTTCAGGTACGAATGGGGTGCAGTGTACCACGCCACACCGGACCCGGCGAGTGACCACCCGCACGGAGTGCCCCGCATGACCCCGACCGACATCGCGGTGGACCCCGTCGCCCCGCCGCGGGGCATCGACCTCCCCTGTGAGGACGGCATCCCCTTGGAATCACCCTGGCACCGCGCCGCGATGGACGTACTGGACGACAGCCTCGCTCACCACAGACGTGGGAGGCACGACTACTACGCCGGCGGGAACATGTTCGTCTACTTCAGTCCGGAGATGGTGAAGACCTACGACTTCCGCGGGCCGGACTTCTATGTGGTCAACGGGGTGGACGGGCGGCCGTACCGCCGCAGTTGGGTGGCGTGGGAGGAGGGCGGGCGGCTGCCCGACGTGATCGTCGAGATCACATCCGATTCCACCCGCCGCATCGATCAGGTGGACAAGCTGGAACTGTACTCCCGCCGGTTGGCCATCCCGGAATACTTCCTCGCCGACCCGGACACCCGCACCGTCGTCGGCTGGCGGCGGTACAACGGCACGGTCGAAGCGATCGAGGACGAGGGCGGGAAACTGTGGTCGGCCCAACTGGAAACGTACATCGGCGGGCAGTGGGAGGGCACCAACGACCGGCACTGCATCCGCTCGCCCATGTGGTTCCCGCGGCTCTTCGACGAGCGAGGACGGTTGATCCCCACCTTGACTGAAGCGGCAGTCGCTGAGGCCGAGCGGGCCAAGCAGAAGGCTGCACGGGAGAAGGAGAACGCCGAACGCGAGAAGGAGAACGCCGAACGCGAGAAGCAAAACGCCGAACGCGAGAAGCAAAACGCCGAACGCGAGAAGCAGAACGCCGAACGCGAGAAGCAAAACGCCGTCGCGCAATCCCGTCGCGCCGAGACCGCCGAAGCGGAGTCGGCCCGCCTGCGGGCCGAGATCGACGCCCTGCGGGGTCAGACACCACCCACCGCGTGAGATGCGCCCATGCCACCGCCTGACGACGAACCCGACGACCGCGACGACGACCGCCCCCGCCGCCGCGAGCGGGATGCCGACGACGACCGCCCCCGTCGCCGCCGCCGCCGCCGCCCCGACGACGACCCAACCGGCGGGCTGATCCCGTTCCGAAATGGGATGGCACTGGCGGCGTATTACTGTGGGGTGTTCTCGTTCATCCCGTGTTTCGGCGGGGTGCTCGGCCCGCTCGCCGTCGTCTTCGGGTTCATCGGGCTGGGGAAGGCGAAAGCACACCCGGAAGCGAAGGGGAAAGGGCACTCGATCGCCGGCATCGTGTGCGGCGGGCTGACCACCCTGGGGCACGTCGCCGGGGTCGTGTTCCTCGCCATCGCCGCCAACGCCAAGTGACCGAGGTGCCGCTCCATGCCCCCGCCCGCCCGCAAGCCCGACCCGCAGACCGACTACGAAGACCCCATCGACCGGCTGTACCGCCGGCGGGCGTCGACGAAGCGGACCCGCGACGCCGACGCCCCGCCGGAGAAGACGCCCAGTTCGACCGCCACCGTCGCCTTCTACTTCGGCATCGTCGGGCTGGTGCCGTGCCTCGGCCTGCTGTTCGCCCCGCTGTCCATCCTGCTCGGGTTCCTCGGCCTCGCCCACACCCGCGACCCGCTGGTGACCGGCAAGGGGCGGGCCAAGTCGGGCATTTGGTTCGGGATGATCGGGGTGGTCATCAACTACCTCATTCCGCTCGGCTTCTACATCTACCTGGGCATCCGCAGCGGGCGGTGAGGGTGTGTGCTCTGCTCGCTCCGCGAGCGGTCTTCGGAACCCGCTCGCGGAGCGAGCAGAGCACACCCTACTTGATCGTCACCTGCACTTCGCCGCTGAACACCAGTCCGGGGTCGCCGCGGCCGGCGAGCGTCTTCGCCAGCACCGCCACCGTGCGGCTCACCTCGCCGGCGAACAACTCCTTCCCGCCCTTCGTCACCGTCACCGGCTTGTCCAGGTCGGCGGTGCGGTCGTCGAACCGCACGATCAGCGTGTCCACCTTCTCGACGGTGACGAGTTCGACGGCCTGCTTGTCCCGCGTGGCGATCACCAGTGAGTCGCCTTTGGCGTCCTTCGGCGGCACGGCCAGCCAGTAGCTCCGCTCGTGCGGGGTGCCGGTCTGCTTCCACACCACCTTGGCGGGCATCGGGTCGCGGGTGAAGGTGGCCATCCACGGCAGGGCGAGTTTGTCTTCCAGGTTCATCCAGTGCGGCTTGCCGGGGTGGATGCGAACCAGGTGCTCGTACCCGTCGGGGTCGTCGGCCCGCAGTTTGTCGAGCGCCGTGCCATAGTCCTTGCCGACCTTGTTGCGGTTGTACGCCGCGTCGTTGCCACCCACTTGGAGGGCGAACGGCACGTTCCGCAGGCTCAGCGGCGACACCCCGTTCGGGTGCCCGGCCATCATGGCGGCGGCGGCCCAGTGGTCGGCCATCCGCGGGGCGAGCTGGTACACGCCGTCGCCCCCCGCCGAGTAGCCCATCACGTACACGCGGTTCGGGTTCACCTCTTCGAGCACGATCAGGTCTTCGATCAGCCGGGTGAACAGGCGGTCGATGTGCCCCTCGTGCCACAGGTTCCAGGTGTTCGTCGGCGCCCGCGGGGCGAGGTAGATGCCCTCCTCCGGCTGGTACAGCTTCTTCTGGTTCTCGTACTGCCCGTCGTTCACGCTCGCCGGCGCCCCGCCCCCGCCGTGCAGCGAGATCCACAGGCTCCACCCGTCCTTCGGCTTCTTGGCGCCGAACGTCTTGTAGAAGAAGGGCATCTCCAGCTTGTCGTCCTTCAGCACCTTCGCCTTCAGTTCCTCGGCGCGGTCCTTCTTGATGATGTCGGCGTGCAGCTTCCACAGCGCCTCGCGGGCGGCGGTGGCGTCGGCCTTCGTCAGCGGCACGGTGGCGAACGGCTTGTCGGCCAACTCCACAACGGAGGCGGGCTTGGCGTCGATGGCCGCCTTCAGGTCTTTCACCGCCTGGGCCGACGTGGTGGCGTCGGCGGCGAGCAGCGGGGCGGCGAACACCGCGAGAATGCAGAGGGCGCGCATCGGGACTCCAGATGAAGACAGATTTCACCGCCGAGGGCACATGAGGGCACGAGAGGAAGGCAGAGAGGA
>JANNVG010001189.1:0-2131 GCA_031414395.1 Fimbriiglobus sp. | reverse complement strand
CCGGCGTCACAGAGGCCGGCGACAACAAGACCGGCCTCACAGAGGCCGGCGACAACAAGACCGGCCTCACAGAGGCCGGCTACAACGAGACCGGCCTCACAGAGGCCGGCGACAACGAGACCGGCCTCACAGAGGCCGGTGACAACAAGTAGGGTGGGTCTGTCCGGAGCGCTTCGCTCCGGCGACCCACGCGACGCACACTCCGTGGGTCGCCGGACGGAAACCGTCCGTCAGACCCACCCTACCCGGCCGCCCCATCCCGCTCCTCCGCTCGCGGTTTCATTTCCGCCTTCCATTTTCCGCCGGCCACGGCATAACCCGGCGGGGGAGATCGTCCGTCGCGGTCGGGGGCCGTCATGTCCGAAGAGATTCCGTTCACCGAACAACTGGCCGCCGCGCGGGAGGCGTTCCGCCACGAGCGGGACCGCGAGCGGGCCGACCTGGACAAACAGCGGGCCGACATCGACCGCCGTACGGAGCGGCTGAAGGCCACCCGCGCCGAGGTGCGCGCCGACCGCGACAAGGTGCGGGCGACCTATCGCCGGTACCTGAAGCGGATGAAGGCGAAGTGGTCAGCCGAGCGGATGGCGGTGGCGTCGGCGCGGGCGGCGGTGGACCACGACCGCGCGGAAGTGATTCGCCTGCGGGAGCAATTTCAACACGACCGCGACCGCCAGACGGAGCAACTGCACGAGTACAAGCGGCGGCTGCACGCGGCGTGGGAACTGCTGGCCGCGAACCAGAAGCGACTGCTCTCGGACCGCCAACAAGCCGAAGCATGGACGGCGCAGCAGACGTGTACGGCCGACCGGCGGGTGCGGGAGAGCCTGGAGCGCGAGCAGCGGCTGAACGACTCGATCCGCGGGCTGGAGGGGCGGCGGGCGGTGGCGGCGACCGAGATCGCCGGGCTGGAGTCGCGGGCGGTCAACCTGCGGGCGGTGGTGAGGCGGCTGGAAGAGCTACGGGCGAAGGGTGAAACGCCGACGACCGACGCCGACCTGGTGGTGACGCTCGACCCGCCGGCCGTGCAGTTCGGGCGGACCCCCGACGCCGACCAGTTGCTGTCCGGGTTGCACGAGACGTCGCAGGCGGTGGCCCGCGAGCGGGCGAAGCTGGCCGGCGAGCGGGACCACCTGGACCGCACGGCGGTGGACCTGCACGACCAGCGGGCGATCCTGGCCGAGCACGTGGCGGCGCTGGCCGTCGCCCGCCACCAGTGGCAACAGGCCGAACACCAACTGCTGAGCGAGATGGAAGAGTTGACCCGGCAGGTGCGGTTGCGGGAACTGGCCGCCGACGACCGCGAGCGACTGCTGGCCGACGCCGACGCCGACCGCCAGCAACACGAACACCAACTGGCCGACCTGCGCGGGAAGCTCGAACGGTGGCAGGCGTCGTTGGCCGCATACGAAGCGACGGCCGGGGCCGACCGCGACCGGGCGGACGGGCAACTGGCGACGCGGCAAAAGGAACTGGAACGGCGGGCGGCGGCGCTGGAGGCCGTCCGCGGGGTGTGGATCGCCATGCGGGATCAGGAGCGGGCGGCGCTGGAGGTGGAGTTGAAAGCGGTGGCCGACGACCGCGAGCGGCTGACCCACCAGTGCGCGATGGCCGACCGCGCCCGGCTGTCGTACCTGGACGAGGCGGCGAAGCTGGCGGCGGTTCAACTGGCCGAGGAGAAGCGGAAGGGGCAGGAGTCGCGGCGGGTGCGGGTGCTGCGGAAGCGGTGGGAGACGCGGTTCACGCAGTTTCAAGACGACCTGAGCCAGCGGCTGGAGGTGGCGAAGGGCGAGTGCGAGCGGGCCGACGCGCGGGTGCGGGAGCTGCACGCGGCGGTGATTGAAGCGACCACCCGCCACGCCGCCGCCACCGACGCGCACGCGGCGATGGACCGCGCCCGGTTGAGCGACGAGATGCAGACGGTGCCGATGGTGCTGGCCGACGACGCCGACACGCTGAAGTACCTGCACCACCTGCGCACGGAGATCGAGCGGCTGTCGTTGCTGCTCGGCAGTTCGCCGGGCGAACCGGACGTCATCCCGCTGCGACTGACCGCGGCGGCATAGTGTCTCGCTGGCGAACGGCGCGACGTGAGTCCGCCGGTTCCGAATGATACCGGCGGACTCACGTC
>JANNVG010001188.1:0-3986 GCA_031414395.1 Fimbriiglobus sp. | reverse complement strand
GGTTCCTGGCGAATCCGGCACGCAAGGGCCGCAGGTGCCAGGAACCGGCGGACTCACGTCGCGCCGTTCGCCTGACACCTAACACCTAACACCTTCCCTCGTGGCCACCACTTCCCCCGCCCGCTACGTTCAGCCTCGCGGTTCTCCCCTTCCGCTGAGGCTTCTCCCATGCTGCCTGCTCTCCTGTTCGCCGCGTCGTTCACGCTCGCTCAGCCGGCCCGCGATCCGTCCGTCACGCCGAAGGGCGACGAGACGTTCCCCCTCTGGATCGAGAAGGCCCCGCTCGCCGTCGGCGACAGTCGGTTCGACAAGCCGCAACTCACGCTGTTCAAGGCGAAGGAGCCGAACGGGGCGGCGGTCGTCATTTGCCCCGGCGGCGGGTACGGTTTCCTCGCCACCGACCACGAGGGCAAGCAGACGGCCGAATACTTCGCCAAACTCGGCGTAACGGCGTTCGTGCTGCAATACCGCATCGCACAGCCCGACCGCCCCGGCCCACTCGGCAAGGCCCCGCTGCTCGATGCGCAGCGGGCCATTCGCATGGTGCGGGCGAAGGCGAAGGACTACGGCATCGATACGAAGCGGGTCGGGCTGATGGGGTTCAGCGCCGGCGGACACCTGGCCAGCACCGCCGGCACTCACTTCGACGCCGGCGACGCGAACGCCAAAGACCCCATCGACAAGGAGAGCTGCCGCCCCGACTGGCTGGTGCTGGCGTACCCAGTGGTGACATCGGACAAGGCCGTCACACACGGCGGCAGCTTCAACGCCCTGCTCGGCAAGGACCAAAAGGCCGAAGACCTGGAGTTCTTCAGCAACGAGAAGCACGTCACGAAGGACACCCCGCCGACGTTCATCTTCCACACCGACGAAGACGCCGGCGTGCTGCCCGAGAACGCCATCCGCTTCTACTCGGCGATGAAGAAGGTGGAGATGGAGGAGCGGAAGACGAACAAGGCGTTCCGGATGCGGGCGGAGTTGCACATCTACGAGAAGGGCAAGCACGGCATCGGCCTGGGCACCGATCCGGCATGGACGGGCGACGGCAAGGACGCTAAATACTGCGCCGAGTGGGCCGACCGCCGGACCGCATGGCTGAAGGCCGACGGGGTGCTGGAGAAGAAGTAGGGCGAACCGCGCAAGCAGAAGTGGCGGGGGCGCTCGTGGCGTACAATCTCGCTGGAGGAATCCGCATGACGGCCGCACCCCCCCGCTATGTCGTGAGTGACGGCACGCTCACATTGCTGCTCGAACGCGACGCGGAATCCAAATGGTTCAGTGTCACGTCCCCGTTCAACCCGAAAATCATCACGCAGGCGCGGAGCGTCGAAGAGGCGTTCGAGATGGCCTACGACGCTTTGGAGTGCCTCGACGAACTCGAAGCTGTGCCCCGCAAGCGTTCGGCAGGGGTGAAGAACGGAACCGTGTAGTAGCGTGGTCACCTCTCAGTTTCACATTTCACAATAATCCCCTTCCGCGAATTGCCCCCCTCGGCTATCTCCTGGCGCAAGTGTTGCTGCCTCATGGCGCTTGACCGTTGTCACAGGACATGCACCACGGAGGTTCCAATGCGCTTCCTCAGACGTTTGCAACTGTTGGCCGGACTGGTCGTCGCCGGGTTGGGCGGCGCGGTCGTCCTCGCCCAGCCGCCGCAACCCGTTCCGACCCTCCAACCGCCACTGGCCCAGCCGAAGGCGGACGACGACACCGAAGTGCTCGCCCGCGGGCAACTGCACGAGGCGTTCGCCACCAGCGGCGAGATGCCCGTCGCCAGTCCCGTCATCGCCAACCGCCCGCCCGACCCGGTGGAGGAACTGCCGCCCGACCAGAAGCCGGACGGGGACAACGTGCTGTGGATCTCCGGCTACTGGGACTGGGACGAAGAGGACAAAGAGTTCACCTGGATCAGCGGCTTCTGGCGGAACGCGCCGGCCGGCCGGGTGTGGGTGCCGGGCGACTGGCGTGAGGTGAAGGGCGGGTGGCAGTGGGTGTCGGGGTTCTGGAACGTGGTGGCCCTGAAGCAGGAACAGCCGGCCCAACTGGAGTACCTGCCGCCGCCGCCCGAACTGATCGAGGGCGGGCCGAGCGTGGTCGCCCCGTCGGACGACTGCTTCTACACCCCCGGCTGCTGGGTGTTCCGGGAGACGCGGTACGTGTGGCGGCCGGGGTTCTGGGTGCGGCACCGCCCGGACTGGGTGTGGGTGCCCGACCACTACCGCTGGACGCCGTGCGGGTACGTGTTCGTGCTCGGTTTCTGGGACTGCCCGCTGCACACCCGCGGGGTGCTGTTCGCCCCGGTGCGGTTCCGGGCAGCGGCCCTCCTCCGCCCGCGGTTCGTGTACACCCCGGTGTACGTGGTGCCGGACACCAGCCTGCACACCTGCCTGTTCTTCCGCACCGGGCGGGCGTCGTACTACTTCGGCGACTACTTCGAGCAGCGGTACGTCGGCCTCGGGTTCAACTCGTGGTCCGGGGTGAGCGTCCGCCGCACGGAGGTGATCACCCGCACCAGCTACGACCCGCTGTGGAGCTACTACTCGCAGTCGTACCGCGACACCCCGCAGTGGCAGACGAACCTGAACACCGTGTACACCGGGCGGTTCCGCGGCGACGTGCCCCGCCCGCCGCGGACGCTGGTGCAGCAGACCACGGTGATCAACAACACGACGAACAACAACACCACCGTGGTGGTCAACAACCCGCCGGCCCAGGTGGTGGTCGCCCCCCTGTCGCAACTGTCGCAGGTGTCGTCCCAGCCGATCGCGATGTCGGCGGTGAAGGCGGACGCCCGGGCGCAGGAGCAGAAGCAGGCCACCGAGTCGCGGCAGTTCGCGGCCGAGCGGCGGAAGGTGGAAACGGCCCTGGTGGACAAGGGGCTGGCGGTGACGAAGAAGGATCCCAAGCCGCAGCAGGCGAAGCTGGTGGTGCCGCAGGCGCTGGCCGCCCGCGTGCAGGAGCGGGCGAAGGTGGAGAAGCCGGAGACCGCCCCGCCCCCGCCGGCGACCGCCGCCAAGAAGCCCGACCCGAAGACCGACCCGGTTCCGACGGCCAAGCCGGCGGTGAAACCGGTGGCCCCGCCGGTCATCGACCCGAAGACCGGGTCGGTCCAGCCGCGGAAGTTGGAGACTCCCAAGCCGACCGACCCGGTGAAGCCGGTGGACCCCACCAAGCCCGCGCCGAAGCCGGTCGATCCGCCCAAGCCGACCGACCCGAAGCCGGCGGTGAAGCCGGACCCGAAACCGCCGGTCAAACCGACCGACCCGGTGAAACCGCCAGTGAAGCCGACCGACCCGGTGAAGCCGGTCGATCCGCCCAAGCCGCCGGCGACCCCGCCCAAGCCGGTCGATCCGCCGAAGCCTCCGGTGGACCCGCCCAAACCCCCGGCCCCGAAGCCGGTGGACCCGCCCAAGCCCGACCCGAAGCCGGTGGACCCGCCCAAGCCGCCGTTGATCCCGCCGAAACCGAAGGACCCGCCGAAGGCTGACCCGCCGGCCCCGAAGCCGGTCGATCCGCCCAAGCCCAAGGATCCTCCGAAGGTGGACCCTCCCAAGCCGCCGGTGACGCCGCCGCCGACGCCCCCGCCGGCCCCCAAGCCGGTGGACCCTCCGAAACCGCCGGCCACCCCGCCGAAAGTCGATCCGCCGAAGCCGCCAGCTACCCCCCCGGTGATTCCGCCGCTGGCCCCCAAGCCGAAGGTGGACCCACCCAAACCGCCGGCCACCCCACCGGCCCCGGCCCCGAAGCCGGTGGACCCGCCGAAACCGAAGGATCCCCCGAAGGCCGACCCGCCGAAGCCGAAGGTGGATCCGCCGAAACCGCCGGCGACCCCGCCGACGAAGCCGAAGGAAGAGAAGCCGAAGGACAAGAAGTGACCTTTGTGGTCTGGGGGCGCCCCCCGCGGTGGTTTAGGGCCCGCCCGCGGGGCGCGCCAGCCACAAAAAGAAAAGGGGCGCCCCGCGGGCGGGGGGCCCACCGCGCAGGGCGTT
>JANNVG010001187.1:0-1734 GCA_031414395.1 Fimbriiglobus sp. | reverse complement strand
GCCTGGGTGCTCCACCCAGGCGGCTCACGCCGCCGGTTCACTCGGTTCCGTTCGAGTTGCCCCGCCCACGACCCAGGGGTTCGCCGGGGCTTATGCTCGACCCACTGTGACCCCTGTTGGACCCGGCCGTCCGCCGGGCTGTGCTATGGCTCGTTACACCGATCCCGTCTGCAAGCGGTGCCGCCGCGAGAAGGTCAAGCTGTACCTGAAGGGCACCCGCTGCTACACCCCCAAGTGCCCGATCGACCGTGAGGCCCCGCCGCCCGGTATGCACGGCCTCCGCCGCTCCAAGGTGTCGGAGTACGGCGTGCGGTTGCGGGAGAAGCAGAAGCTGAAGTTCTTCTACGGCGTGCTCGAGCGGCAGTTCGCCCGCTACTTCGAGATCGCCGCCCGCACCTCGCAGAACACCGGCGAGGGGCTGCTCACGCTCCTCGAGCGCCGCCTCGACAACATCGTCCACCGCCTCGGCTTCGCCCCCTCCCGCCCGGCCGCCCGCAGCATGGTCGCCCACGGGCACGTGACCGTCAACGGCCGCAAGTGCGACGTGCCCAGCATGTTCCTCAAGCCGGGCGACGTGATCAAGGTGAAGACCCGCGAGCGCAGCTTGAAGTTGGCCCGCAACAACCTGCAGAGCACCCCCCCGCAGGTGCCCGACTTCCTGATGATCACGAACAACGACGAGCCGACCGCGACCATGACCCGCATGCCCACCCGCCAGGACGTGGACCCGCGGATCAGCGACATCAAGGAACAGCTCATCATCGAAATCGTGACCCGCTAACGGGATTGCGGAATGCGGAGTGGGGATGGCGGAATGAGAGGCACTCCCGCTCCGCTGACGAACACACGTGGGACGTGAGTCGCGCGGATTCGGTTCATTCCGCAATCCCCACTCCACATTCCGCATTGGGAACACCGACCCGTCACGCGAAACGGGTTCGGCTTCTTTCGTTCAGATCACCGACCACCCGCGGTTCTGGCTCGCCGTCGACCCCCGGTGCCCGCGACACCGGCCGACGTGCGGAAAGCCGACCCCGCGGGGCGGAGGGCATGTCATGCGGATCAAGTGGCGCGGGATCGAACTCCCCAACCGGGTGCAAGCCGAGCGGAGCACACTGACCGACACGTTCGGCCGGTTCTACGTCGAGCCGTTCGAGCGGGGGTTCGGCATGACCGTGGGCAACAGCCTGCGGCGGATCCTGCTCAGCTCCCTCGAAGGCAGCGCGATCACGCGGATCAAAATCCAGGGCGTGCAGCACGAGATCAGCACCATCGTGGGCGTGCTCGAAGACGTGACCGACATCGTCCTGAACATCAAAGCCCTCGTGGTGCGGAACCGCTCCGACCAGCCGAAGACGCTGCGGATCGACGTGCACGGCGCGTCCGACAAGCGGGAGGTGCTGGCGGCCGACATCCAGCACGACGAACTGGTCGAGATCGCCAACCCGGACCACAAGATCGCCACCCTCACGTCCGACGTGCCGTTCGTGATGGAACTGACCGTCGAGAACGGCCGCGGGTACCGCACGGCGGAAGAGAACTCGGGCAAGGAGCGGGAGATCGGCACCATCCCCGTGGACGCCAGCTTCAGCCCGGTCACGCGGGTGAAGTACGACATCGAAGAGACCCGCGTGGGCCAGAAAACGAACTACGACAAGCTCATCCTGGACGTGTGGACGAACGGCACCGTCGAGCCGCAGATGGCCATCGTCGAGGCGGCCAAAATTCTCCGGA
>JANNVG010001186.1:0-2104 GCA_031414395.1 Fimbriiglobus sp. | reverse complement strand
GCCCACACCTCGGCGGCAATCACCGCCTACACGTACACCAAGGACCATGCTCCAAACGGGGTCTGGTTCCGGGCCGTGGCGGCGAAGCTCAAGGCGGAGGCTGCGAAGCCCGATTTCTCGCCCACGGGTGACACCCTGCAGGCGGCCATTGAATCCACGACCATGGGCAGCATGGATCCCGTGCTGAAGTCGATCGTGGCCGAGGCTGTTGGTCGGCTCTACCGCCAGACGCTCGCTGACTGGGTAGACGCGCAAGCGCCTCCGGGAGGCATGAAGAAGGTTGTGCTGGCGATCGCGGACGGCTTCGAGCTTGGAGCAGGGCCAGCGGCTGCGGCTAAACTGGGCGCGCGCCTCAAATGATCGCCGAGAGGTTCAAGTCTGGACGGCGTCCCGACCGGGTGGACCGGCGGGATCGCTTCAAGCTGACACCTTATGTCCCGGTGCCCACCAAGGCCGTGGTGCGCTCAGTGCCCGTGACCGGCGGGCGCGATCAGGGGATGACGTCCAGTTGCACTGGCTACGCCGCGGCGTGGATGATGCAGCAGGTGCTGCTCAGTCGCGGGATTGGCTTTGGGCCAGCGTCGGCGCTCTACCCCTACTTCTACGCGCGGAACAAGGACGGCAGCCCGGAAGGCGAGGACGCCGGGGCGACGATCCGGGGACTGTTCGCCGCACTCAAGGACCACGGGGTTCCGGCCGAGAGATTTTGGCCGGACGGAGCCTCGCTACGGGACGAGCCGGGTGAGCGCGCCCGCACCTACGGTGAGGCCGTTCGCATCTCCCAGTACCTGCGGTGCGACTCCGTGGCGGACATCCGGCACTCGATCGCCATTGAGGACCAGTCGGTCGTCATCGGGGTGGTGGTCTACGACGAGTTGTTCCGACCGGTCGACGGCGTGGTGCCCATGCCGGACCCTTGGATGACCCAACCTGTCGGCGGACACGCTCTGGTGATCTACGGGTACGACGACGCGACTCAAAGGTTCGACGTGGTGAGCCCCGGATGGTCGACATGGGCGCACCGTGGCTTCGCGCAACTCCCCTACGACTGGCTCTACCTCGATTACTGGGACGGATGGTGCGTGGACTTCAACGCGCTTCCGGATCCCAAGACCGTATGATCACCCGGATCTTCTTCGCCCTTACGCTCGCCCTGCTTACCGGTTGCGCGACCGGCGGGAGAAACCCCACGGATGGACGGCAGAACGAGTTCGACGGTCGTATTTCCATGGCTCGAGACATGGCCGAAGGTGCCAAATCACCGGCGCGAGACGACTTCGACACCCGGCACCTGCGCTGCCTTGCCCTGATGCGGGACTACGTGGGGGTGCTGAACGCCGCGCGCCACGGCGGGCTTACGATTACGGAACTCCGCGCGTTTGAATACGAGCTGGATCAAGAGATAGGTTGGCTGGAGGCAGCGGCCCAGGCGTTGCGACCGGTCAGCGTTTCCCCGGCTTCGCGACATTTATTGATTCGATCTCGACCACCGCCCGGTATTTCTCCTGATACGGCACTTGGAAGAAGTAGCCACGGGTGAAACCCCGTGAGTTCGGCCAGTTGAAGACCGTGGCGTGTCCGAACAACGGCGTGGGATCCGTAGCTCCCCAGTAGGTGAACAGCAGTTCCTCGCCGGTCACCCACTGGTAAACCCCACCAAACTCCTCCTGACCAAGCCAGAAGACCTCGGTGCGGCCAAAGGCTGTCCGAACGAAGTCCAGCTCGTTGATGCTGGCAAAGGTCACGAGATGCCCGCCAGCGGTGTCGGCGAAGGCCCGTGCCTGATGCCACGTCAGGGGCTCATCAGAGACGAGGTAAGCCTGCCCGGTGGTGGGATGGACGACAACGGCCGCCTGCGAGGCAAGCGGTAGCCATGCCAGCAGTAACGCCGTGAAGAGCGTGCGCCGGATTCTCCAGGCGAAGAATAGGGTGGTGAGGAGGATGCCGATGGACGATCCAATAAGGATGCCGGCGGTGATAAGGTTCCAGTCGATGGTGGTGTTCATGGGTTTTTTTTTTGGTGGGGGGGTATGAGTTTGTGGTATCATATTGGGACGTCATCGCCGTCATGCTGGGTCAGCCGATCGGCTTGGGTTTGCGCGGG
>JANNVG010001185.1:0-11343 GCA_031414395.1 Fimbriiglobus sp. | reverse complement strand
CCCCCCGCATTATTTTTTTTTTTTTTTTTATAATTTGTAAATTTGGGGGGGGCCTGGCTCCGCCGGCTTCGCCGCTTTCGGCGACGACATCCGATAAGAAAACGACCGCGAGGAAGCCGAAGAGCGAGGTGCCGAAGGCGGTGCGTGACGCGCTGTTCGACGCCGTCGCCGAGGTGTGCGGCAAGCAGTCCGGCGCGGCCAGTTCGTGGGTTGGAAGAACCGCGGACGCGTTGCTCAAGTGCTCCCCGCCCTGGACGCCGGGCGAGGTGTTGGAGTTCGGCCGGCGGTATCACGAGCTTTGCCCGATGGCGGCAAAGGACGGCCGACCGTGTCCGTCGCCGGGCGAGCTTCAGAACCACATCGACTTGGTCCGGCAAAAGCCTCGAACGCCGGCCGCGCCGCCGAACATCCCGGTGACTCAACTGCCCGACGTCGTTCGCCCGCGAACCCAAGGATGACCGCCCGTGCTCCACCGCGACCACATGCCCAAACACGACCCGGACGCCGAACGCGGCCTGCTGGCGGCGCTGTTCCGCGGCCAGTCGCTCGCCGAGGACGTGTTCTCCGCGGTCACGGCCGAGGCGTTTTACCTCGACGCCCACCAGAAGCTCTTCGCGTCCGCCCACGCCGTCCACGAGGCCGGCAAGCCGCTCGACGTGGTAGTGGTCCGTGACGAACTCCGCCGCCGCGGGCACCACGAAGACGTTGGCGGTGACGCGTACCTCGGCGAGGTGCTGATCGCCGACCCGACGGGCGTAATGTGGCGGCACTACGCGGGCATCGTGATCGAAGACGCGGCGCTCCGGGCGCTCGTGCGGGCATCGACCGAGGCCCTGCGGGACGCCCTCGACGCGGTCATGCCGGCGGTGGACATCGCGGCGAACCTGGACCGGGCGATGGTGGCGATGGCCGCCGGCACCCACGGCGGGCAGGGTGAGCCGAAGCCGCTCGGCGAGCTGGTCCGCGACGCCCTCGGGCGGATCGACGAGCGGCACACCGGCACCCACCGGGGCGGGCGGGTGATGACCGGCCTCGACGAACTCGACGGGGTGCTCGGCGGGCTGCGGCCCGGCACGCTGACCGTCGTCGCCGCCCGGCCGTCGGTGGGCAAGACCAGCCTGGCGTTGACCACGCTGGTGAACGCGGCCCGTGCTGGCCAACCCGGCCTGCTGTTCAGCCTGGAGATGAGTGGGCTGGACATCGCTGATCGGTTCCTGGCGATGGAGGCGGAAGTGTCGCTCGGCGAGATCGTCGGCAGTGCCGCCTTGCACCAGGTGTCGATTCGGCGGCTGGTGGGCGCGGGGGAGGTGGTGCCCGCCGTGCTGGTGGATGCGGACAGCACGCACACCGCCGCCAGCATTGCCACCGTCGCCCGCCGGGCCGTCCGCCGGCACGGGGTGCGGATCGTCGCCATCGACTACCTCGGCCTCGTCTCGGCCGACCGCGGGGCCAAGAAGTCCGACCGCCGAGACCTGGAACTCGGGGCGATGGTCAAGGCGTTCAAGAGGCTGGCCAAGCAGTGCGACATCCCGGTGATGCTGCTTGCCCAGCTCAACCGCCAGGTGGAAAGCCGTGCCGATCACCGGCCGGTGTTGTCGGATCTGAAGGACAGCGGCGAGTTGGAGGCCGACGCCGACATCGTCATCCTGCTCAAGCCCGAGGCGTTCACCCCCGGCTCGGACACGCAGACCATTACCGCCATCATCGCCAAGAACCGCCAAGGCCAGAGGGAAGACGTGGGGCTGATTTACCGCCGGCCGTTCGTCCGCTTCGAGAACGCCGGCATCCCGTTGTAGCCCGTCACGACGCTCTGACCGACGCCGAGCGTGGGCCGACCAGAGATGAGAGACGCTAGTGCGGGCGTCAATAGGTTCTTCCGGCGAATGATCGCGGCTGGGTGAACGACGAATAGCCGAAAAAGGCGACTGACTAACGCACGCAGAGTGACCCATGCCCAGAAGTGACGAGAGCAAGGAGAGCGAGCGGCGGCGGCTGAACACCGTGGCACGGGCGAGGTCGGCCGACTCGCGTGAGGTGGGGCCGTTGCCTCCGGTGGCCGACCCCGAGCGTAAGGCCCGCGGGCGAACCGACCCGGAGTACTTCCACCGCACCTACTTCGGGGCGAAGTACAAGCTGGCGTTCGGCGAACCCCACCGGAAGGCGATCTGCATCCTGGCCGACTGCTCGGAGCTCGGCGGGCAGTTCGCGTTCGCCATGATGCGGTCGGGGGGGAAGACGACGCTGGCAGAGACGGAGGTGCTGCGGGCACTGCTGTACGGGCTGCGGCGGTTCGCCGCGTTTTTCGCGGCGACGGACAAGCTGGCGAAGCGGGCGGTCAAGCGGCTCCGCCGCCAGTTGGAGAGGAACGAGATGCTGCTCGCCGACTTCCCCGAGGTGTGCCACCTGGTCCGTGCGCTGGATGGGCAGTACCAGCGGTGCCGCGGGCAGACGCTGAACGGGGTGCTGACGCGGATGGAGATCAGCGGCGAAGACGGCATGGTGCTGCCCACCGTTCCGGGGTCGGCGGCGAGCGGGGCGATCATCCAGGCCTACGGGCTGACGGGGGCCTTGAAGGGTCTGCTGATGGACGGGCCGGACGGCGAACCGATGCGGCCGGACCTGGTGGTGATCGACGACGCCCAGACGCGGGAGAGCGCGAAGTCGCCGACGCAGACGGAGGAGCGGGAGCGGATCATCCTCGACGACGTCATGGGCCTGGCCGGCCCGGAGACGGAGCTGGCGGCGGTGTTCCTCTGCACGCCCATCTTCCCGAACGACCTGACCGAGCGGTTCATCGACCGCGAGCGGCACCCGGAGTGGCAGGGCGTCCGCACGCGGATGGTGGAGGTGATGCCGACCGACACGGCCAAGCTGGACGAGTACGGCGAGTTCCGCCGACAGGCGTTGCGGGACGGGCTGGGGAAGCAGCCCGTGAACGACTACTACATGGCCAACCGCGCCGAGATCGAGGCCGGGTGCGTGCTGGCGTGGCCGGAGCGGGTGAAGAAGGGCGACGTGAGCGCCGTGCAGACGGCGCTGAACCTGTTCCTGACCAACCCCACCGGGTTCGCCTCGGAGTACCAGTGCGAGCCGGAGCGGGCGGTCGGGCCGGCCGAGGCGAAGCGGCTCGACCCGCGGCGGGTGGAGAAGCGGTACAACGGGTCGCCGCGACTGGTCGCGCCGCCGGGCACCACGCGGGTGACGGCGTCCATCGACCTGAGCGGCACCGTCCACTGGTACGCGGTGGTCGGGTGGAACGAGCGGTTCGGCGGCGGGGTGCTCGACTACGGCACGTGGCCGCGTCAGGCCCGGCGGATGTTCACGCAGGCGGACGCCGCCCCGTCGCTGGTCACACAGTTCCCGAAGCTGACCGAGTTGCAGCGGGTGTTCGCCGGGCTGGAGTCGCTGGTGCCGGACATCATGGGGCGGGTGTACCTCGGGGCGGAGAAGGCCGAGTTCCGGGTGGATCGGCTGCTGATCGACGCCGGGCACTGGCCGGACGCGGTGTACGACTTCATCCGCCGGTCGCCGTTCGGCGGGTCGGTGTACGCGAGCAAGGGGCAAGCCCGGTCGGAAACGTCGGCCGGGGTGGCGCGGTGGAAGCGGCGGCCGGGCGAGCGGGACGGGTACCACTGGCGGCTCACCGCCGGCTCGAACCGCGGGCGTGGGCGGCAGGTGCAGTTCGACGCCGACGCCTGGAAGTCGGTGGTGCATTCGGCCCTGGCGGTGGAACTCGGCGAGCCGGCGGCGCTCACCCTCTGGGGCCAGTCGGCCGGCGCTCACACCCTCATCGCCGAGCACTGCGGGGCCGAGCGGAGCGAGCCGAAGGCGCTCCGCGGCGAGGTGTTCGACAAGTGGACGTTGCCCACGCACCGGCCGGACAACCACCTCTGGGACTGCCTCGTGGGGTGCGCCGTCGCCGCGAGCGTGCAGGGGCTGAAGCTGCGGGCGGACGGCGAACTCCCCAGGCCCAGAGCGAAGAAGGCCAAGCCGAAGGGCGCGCCGGCCCCGCACGAGCGGCAGCAGATCAACCCGAAGCGACTGGGAGCGTGAGCCATGCCCAAGCCGATTGAAGGCGAACAGTCCGACGGGCTGACGTGCCCGCGGTGCAAGGTGCGGATGCGGGTCTACCGCACGCTGCCCCAGCCCGACGACACCGTCGAGCGGGTGCGCCGCTGCCCGAAGTGCCACCAGAAGCGGGTGACGGTGGAAATTCCGAAGGGTGTGAAAACGCGAACCACGAGGGCGACATGAGCAAGAGGGACACCCGACTGACGGCCGAGAATGCCGCGGCACTGGCCGACGCCTTCCAGGAGCCAGCGGCCGAGCCTCCGGTGACACCCGTGCGGAAGAACGTCGTGCTTGCTCTGGTCGATCAGTACCTGCTGACGGTCGGGGGCAAGGCCCGTGGCGGTGGCCGTCGTCTGCGACATCACGACATCGGTGTCATCCCGATGCGGGTCAGTCGGGGCGAGAAGGAGGCGGCGTTCGACGAGCTGAGGAAGCTCGGGTACACCGTGGACGCCGAGGGGGTGAACTGGTGAACCGACCGATCACTCACCCGATCCCGCTGGACGGAATCGAAGTGCGAGTGTCGCCGGCGCTGGTCGGCTCGTCGAAGGCTGTCCAGTTCGGCCACGGACCGGTACTCGTGTCGCCGGCGATGTACGAACTGATGAGCAAGGCGGAGACAGAAGGCGAACTGCGGCGGCTGCTCGAATCGATCCCCGTGTTGCGGCTGCCCGCCCAGCCGTCGCCGTTCGACCCGCTGCCAATGACGACATAGCCGGGCGGCTGGTGATCAACCGGCCTGACCACCTTCCGGCGGCTTCGGCTTGCGGCCTCGCTTCCGCGGTTCGGGCAGTTTCTTCGGAGGTTTGGTCGTGTAGCGACGGGCGGCGTCTTCGAGCAGCACGGCCACACCGACCCCACTGGACGACTTCATCGCGTCCAGCGCGGCCCAAACGTCGAGCGGCAGTTCGATCATCCGGTTTCCGAACCCGTCGCGCGGCTTCATGGCGGACCTCGGCGGCAAGTGCGAAAGAAATCTTACCCGCTAAACCCTAGTGTTTCAAGCGGTTCCGGCGAGCGCCCGGAAAACACTAGTGAATAGAGTTGACGGGGAAAACGCACTAGTGTAATATACCTCCGTCGCACCACCGCGACGGAGGAACCGACGATGACCGCCACCACCGTCCGCTACACCGCCTTCGACCTGATCGCCCTGGCCGTCGAACTGCTGACCCCGTTCGTCCGCCCGCTGCTCGACGAGTGGGCCGTGTGGTTCGTGCCGTGCGGTGTGGAGTTCAACCCCGCGATTTCGACCCCGGTGGCGGTCGAAGTCGGACCAGACGCTGGCCCTGAGATTCAGCCCGAGCAAGTGGCCCTGGCCCATAGTGGCGAGCGTGTGGCGGAAGTAGCCCGGCCGGTCGCCCCCGTCGGGCACGTCGGCTACTACCCGGAGATGGACGAGCCGAAGCCCGAAGCGGAGATCGAGGCCCAGATGTCCCACAGCGGGAAGCACTGGTTCCTTCGCACCCGGCTGACACTGGCCGAGAGCCGCGGGGTGAAGTTCGTCGGCGTGCTGACCGCCGGCCAACTGGTGCCCGGCTCGCGGCTCGTCGGGTGGCGTGAGTACAAGGTGACGAACCGGGCTTTCGACCTCCTGAGCAAGCAGCACCGCATCGTGTCCGAATCCCTGCTGTGAACCCCCACCGGGCTGGGTGGGAAACCCGGCCCCATTCAACCACGCGGAACCCCCATCATGAACAAGATCGACCACGGCGGGTACGTCTACCCGTCGAGCGAGAACGATTACAACAGCGGGCTGAACCTGCGTGAGCACTTCTCCGGCGTCGCGCTCGCCGGGCTGCTCGCCCGCAAGGTGGCAGCGCCCGCCGCGGACCTCGCCGCCCAAGCTTACGAATTGGCCGACGCCTTGATCGCCGCCCGGAACAAGCCGGCGGTGAGCGAGCGGGAGAAGCTGCTCGGCGTGATCGCCGACATCACCACCGAGGCCGCGACCGCCGCCAGCGTCATGACCGATGACCAGTTGCGGGCGGTGCTTGTGAGGATCGATCGGCTCGGCAACGACGCGATCCGGGAGGCCCGCGGCATGTAGCCGCCGACCCGCCGCCGGAAAGAAAACGATATCTATGTCACCCCCGAAAGTGGCCGGGTGACATAGATATCGTTTTCCCGTTCAATCCCGCCCGCGGCCCCTTCTGCCCACCCACTTCCCGCGTCATAGTGCCGACAGACTCCCGCAGTCATCGCACCGGACGCCGCCCGTGGCCACCCCCACCCCCGACGAACAACTCGACGCCATCGCCGAGGACGTGGCGACCGGGGTGAAGTCCGTCACCACCGGCGACCAGACCACCACCCTCGAAAGCCCGACCGAGCGCATCGAAGCCGCGGAGAAGCTCCGCAAGGCCAAGGCGTCCCGCCGCGGGTACGGCGGCATGGTCCGCGTCAGCCGCGCCATCCCCGGAGGCTCGGCACCCGAATGACCATGCTCGGCCGCCTGTGGAACGCCGTGTTCCACCCGAAACCGATGAAGCCCGCACCGAAGGCGAAAGCCGAGGACGGGGGCGGGCCGCGCCGCACCTCGAAGTTCGACTCGGCGCAGACGGGGGCGGAGAACCGCAACCACTGGGCGAGCGCCGACGACCTGAGCGCGAACGCCGCCGCTGACCCGCTGACCCGCCGCACGCTCCGCCGGCGGTCGCGGTACGAGCGGGACAACGACCCGCACATCGACGGCATGTGCGAGACGCTGTCGGACGACATGGTGGGCACCGGCCCGCGGCTGCAACTGAACCTGGGCGTGGACCTGTACAAGAGCGCCCGGCTGGTCGAGCGGTCCTTCCGCGGCTGGTGTCGGGCGGTCGGGCTGGCGGGCAAACTGCGGCTGCTGCACGAGGCCAAGCCGACCGACGGCGAGAGCTTCGGCCAGTTCGTCACCAACCCGATCCTGCCCGACCCGGTGAAGCTCGACCTCCGCCTGATCGAGACCGACCAGGTGGAGACGCCGGGCAGCGACGTGTTCATCAAGCCGAACGCGATCAGCGGCATCGAGTTCGACCAGGACGGCAACCCGGCGTGGTACCACGTGCTCCGCCAGCACCCCGGCGACTCCGGGTACTGGAACTGGGTCGGCGAGTTCGACAAGGTGGCCGCCCGGTTCATCCTGCACTGGTTCCGGCCCCGCCGCCCCGGTCAGTCCCGCGGCCTGCCCAAGCTGGCCTCGGCGCTGAACGTGTCGTCGCAGGGGCGGCGGTTCAGTCTGGCGACCCTGGCGGCGGCCGAGTACGCGGCGAGCGTGAACGCGGTGCTGGAGAGCGACGCCCCGCCCCCCGACCCGGACGACGACGGGGACGACGAGACGGCGGACGCCCGGCCGAAGGACTGGGCCGAGGTGAACTACCGGCGGAACACGCTGCTCGTCACCCCCGGCGGGACGAAGCTGAAGCAGATCGAGGCGGAGCACCCGACGGCCAACTACGGCGAGTTCATGGACCGGCAGCACGGCACGGTCGGCCGCTCCGTCCGCGCGCCGCTGAACATGGTGACGGGCAGCTCGGCCAGCTTCAACTTCGCCTCGGGGCGGCTGGACGGTCTGCCCTACCAGCGGATGGTGTGGATCGAGCGCGACGACTTCGAGACGAAGGTGGTCAACCGCATCTTCCTGGCGTGGTACCAGGAGGCCCGACTGATCGGCCTCATCCCGGACGACTTGCCGGCCCTGAACGATTGGGAATGGCAGTGGCACTGGGACGCCTTCGACGAACTGGACCCGCTGAAGGCGACGAAGGCCACCCAACTGCAACTCAGCCTGAACCTGACCACGCTGGCCGAGGCGTGCGCCGCCCGTGGCCTCGACTGGCGGGAGGTGCTGCGGCAGCGGGCCGAGGAGCGGGCGTACATCCGCGACCTGGAAGCGGAGTTCGGGGTGAAGCTGTTCGACGACCCGACACCGGGGGCGGCCGACGCCGACCCGAGCGAAGAGGAGACGGCCGATGCCGCGTGAACTGCCGTTCCTCACCCCCCCGCTCGCCCACCTGACCGACTTCCTCGGCCTGTGGGCCATGCGGTCGGACGCCGCCGCCGTGCTGTTCGACCAGGTGCGGGGGGGCGACCTGACGGCCCGCATGGCCGTCGGGATGTCCAGCCCGTCCGCCCGGTACGGATCCACGATGGAGCTGGTGGAGGGGGCGGACGGCCGGCGGGTGGCGGTCATCAAGGCGACCGGCTCGCTCATGAAACCGTTGAGCTGGTTCGGCACCAGCACCATTGGCCTCCGCCGCGACATCCAGTCCGCCGCGGCCGACAAGAGTGTCACGGGCATCCTCCTGGCCGTCGAGTCGCCGGGCGGGACCGTGGCCGGGGCGATGGACCTGGCGACCGAGGTGAAGGCGGCCACCCGCAAGAAGCCCGTCTGGGCACACATCGACGACCAGGCCGCGAGCGCGGCGTACTGGATGGTCAGCCAGGCCGACCAGGTGTGGGCGAACAACCCGACCGCACTGGTGGGCAACGTGGGGACGATCTTCGCCGTGCTCGACACGAGCGGGGCGGCCGAATTCGACGGCGTGAAAATGCGGGTGTTCGCCACCGGCGAGCTGAAAGCCACCGGCTACCCAGGCACGAAGCTGTCCGACGAGCAGGCGACCATGATCCAGGGGCTGACCGACCAGACGCAGGTGCAGTTCGACGCCGGGGTGAAGGCGGCCCGCGGGCTGAGCGCCGAGCAGATGAAGGCGGTGCGGACGGGCGAGATCTTCACCGCCACCCGAGCCAAAGAACTGCGGCTGATCGACGGCATCCGACCGTTCGGGCAGACCCTGGCAGCGCTGTTGAAGGCCGAGTGATTCACCACCACCCCCACGAGGGACGACGATGACTTTCGAGCAGTGGGTCGCCGGCCAGGGGTTCGACCTGGAGACCCTGACCGACGCCCAGCGGACCAGCCTGCAAGCCTCGTGGCGGCGGGACCAGAACGCCACCGAGCGGGAGCGGGAGGGCGAGGGGAAGAAGGCCGACCCGTTCGACACGATGATGACCGGCATCCGGGACGAGGAGCGCCGCCAGCAGCGGATCACCGCGATGGTGGGCGAATACTGCGACCAGAACCCGCAGCGGATCGACGAGCTGGAGCGGATCGGCCGCTCGGCCATCGTCAACAAGACCAGCCTGACCGAGACCGAGGTGCAGTTGCTGCGGCTGGTCCGCCCGTCGGCCCCGTCCGTGCCGAACGGCGCGACCGCGCAGATGAGCAACGCCCTGCTGGAGGCGGCCGTCGCCCAGGCGAGCGGGCTGCCGAACCCCGAGCGGTACTACGAGGCGAACGTCCTCGACGCCGCCCAGCGGCAGTTCAAGGGGGGCATGTCGATCCTGCAACTGATCGACATGACGGCACGCAACAACGGGTACCGCGGCACCGCGACCGCCAAGTACAACCTGCGGGAGTGCATGGAGTTCGCCTTCCGCCGCGGGAACGACTCGGGCGTCAGCACCGTCAGCATCGGCGGCATCCTGTCGAACGTGGCCAACAAGTACGGCCGGGATGCGTTCAACTCGGTCGATCAGACGTGGAAGCTGATCGCCGCCCGCCGGCCGGTGAACGACTACAAGGCGATCACCGGGTACGCCCTGACCGGCGACATGACGTACAAGCCGCTCGCTCCGGGCGGGTTCATCGACCACGGGACACTCGGCGAGCTGCCGTACTCGAACCGGGCGAAGCCCTACGCCCGGATGCTCGGGCTGAGCGAAGAGGACATCGTCAACGACGACATCGGGGCGCTCGCCACGGTGATGAAGAAGACGAACCGCGGCGGGGCGCTGGCCCTGAACAACAACGTGTGGGGCACGTTCCTCGACAACGCCACCTTCTGGACCTCGGGCAACGGCACCGCCCTGTCGGGGGCGGGGTCGGCCCTGGCCCTGGCCGGGCTGAAGTCGGCGGCATCGGCGTTCGCCAACCTGCGAGACCCGGACGGCGAGCTGATGGGCGTCAGCCCGGCGATCCTGGCCGTGCCGACGGCGTTGGAGAACGACGCCTGGGCGCTGATGAACTCGGACGGCACGAACACCACCACCACGGCCAACACGCCGATCCCCACCCGTAACCCGTTCAACGGGCGGTACAAGACGGTCAGCACGCCCTACCTGCAAGACTCCCGCTTCACCGGGTACGGCGCCGCCGCGTGGTACCTGCTCGCCTCGCCCGACGACGTGCCCGTGATCGAGGTGGTGTTCCTGCACGGCATCGAGATGCCGACCGTCGAGAGCACCGAGGCCGACTTCAACCAGCTCGGCATCCAGGTCCGTGGCAAGTTCGCGTTCGGGGCGGCCAAGCAGGAGTACCGCGGGGGCGTCCGCAGCGCCGGGAGCTGAGCAGACCAACACACGGGGGCGAGGGTCGATCCCGCCCCGACCGACCGACCCAACCACCCGATCCGGAGAACGCCGTGCCGAAGATCAAGATGCTCCGATCCCTGCCGCTCAAGCCGGACGCCGACGAGGGCGACCAGCGGTACGAGGGGCAGGTGTACACCGTGGACAAGAAGGAGGCCGTGGACCTGCTCGGCAAGGGCCTGGCGGTGGACGTGGCCGACCAGGACGCGAAGGCGCTGGTGGTGGACGAGAAGGGCAACCGCCGGCTGGTGCCGGCGGCGGAAGTGCCCGTGCCGCCACCCCCGCCGCCGGCCGACGGGTCCGCCCCGCCGGTGCCCCCCGTCCCACCGCCGCCGGCCTCGACGAAGAAGTGACCCCGAACGATGCCGGAATTCCGGCATCGCCTTGCACCCGTTCACCCAGACAGGACTACGACCGATGAGCGACGGCCCCCGGTTCGCCCGACAGGTGATGCTCGGCGTGCCCGCTTACGGCGGGCTGTCCGAGGGGGCCGCCGCCGGCGCGTACCGGGCGAGCGGGCGGCCGGACACCCGCGTGCTGCTGCGGATGGTGAACAACAGCCTGCTGGCCCACAGCTTCAACCTGCTCTGGTGCCGGGCGCTCAACACGCAGAAGTCGGACGGCCTCGACTACTTCGCCATGCAGCACGCCGACATCGAGCCGCCCCCCGGCTGGCTGGACGTGCTCATTGACGAGTTGGAGGCGAAGGACCTGGACGTGCTCGGCGTGGCGGTGGCCATCAAAGACCCCCGCGGGTTGACCAGCACGGCCGTGGCCCGCGACGACGGGGACACGTTCCGCACGCACTGCCGGCGGACGCTGCTGCTGAACACCGGCCTGTGGGTGTGCCGGTTCGACCCGGCGTGGGCGAAGCACCTGTTCTTCACCATCAACGACCGCATCGTGGTCGGCGACGACGGC
>JANNVG010001184.1:0-2402 GCA_031414395.1 Fimbriiglobus sp. | reverse complement strand
CCCCACACGCCCGGGCGGGGGGGGGGGCGGGGGGGGCACGGCTTTTCGCCATCGCTACCCAATCAGCACCTCCTTCCGCACCGTCACCGCGTCGAGTCTCGCCGGGTCCACGGTCACGCCGGTGCCGCTGCCGAGCAGCATCGGTGCCCACCCGCCGCGGCTGCCGAAGGTGATGTCTTCCGCCGTCAGCGCGTCGAACACCAGGTGCCGGTCGAAGGAGCCTTCGCGGGCGGTCAGCCCGCCGACGCTGCACGCGAACTGCCGCCCCGCCCCGCTCAAGATGCCCGTCTCGCCCACCTGACAGCCGAGTTGGTAGCCCAGCTTGTGCCGCGTTGCGTACTCGGCCAGCCGCAGCGTGGGGATGAACCCGCCGCACTTGCTCAGCCGCAGGTTGAACGAATCGCACCACTCGCCGCCCACCGCCCGCTCGGCGTCCACCAGCCCGCACAGCGATTCGTCCAACATGATCGGCGTGGGCACCGCCTTCCGCACCGCCGCCAGCGACGCCACCTGTTCGTGCGGCACCGGCTGCTCGACGCTGCGGATGTCGTACCGCTCCAACTCGCGGAGGCGGTCGGCGGCGGTGTCGGCGGTCCACGCCTCGTTCGCGTCGATGCGGAGGTCCACCCGGCTGCCGACGCACCGCCGAATCGCCCGCAACCGCTTCACGTCGTCCTGTCCGGCGATGCCCACTTTCACCTTCAACTGCTTGAACCCGGCCACGCGGTAGCCGAGCGCCTTGAACCGCAGCTTCCACCCGCGCGAGGACAGCAGCACGCCGCTGTACTGCACCCGGTCGGCCGGCGTGTACAGGTCCGGGGCGAGCAGTTTGGTGGCGTTCATTAGCGGCTCGCCGAGCGCCTTGCCGAACGCATCCAGGTACGCCAGTTCCACCGCACACCGGGCGGCGTTGCCCTGGCACCGGCGGTCGTCGCCGGGGATGTCCGCCAACTCGATCGCTTCGGCGTGGGCGAGCACTTCGGGGAAGGTGGACGCGGGCTTCAACTGGCGGGCGAGGTCGGACCGCTTGAGCAATTCAATGGCGGTGTCGATGGTCTCGCCGGTGACGTACTCCCGCGGCACGCCCTCGCCGAACCCCACTGTGCCGTCGGACAGTTGCACCCGCACGATCAGGTTGTCGGTGTCGGTGCGAGCGTGGGAGGCGTGCTTGACCGGCCGGCGGAGGCGGACGCGGACGTGCCGGGCTTCGAGCGAAACAACATGCATGAAAGCCGCCGGACGAGGATTTCACCGCCGAGGGCACATGAGGGCACAAGAGGAAGACAGAGAAGCGAGATGAGAACCACTCCTCCTGAACTCTCTTCTCTCATGTGCCCTCATGTGCCCTCGGCGGTGAAATGAATTCCGTTCAATCACTTCTTGCGGGCAATCGCTTCCTTCACCGCCGTGCCCAGGTCGGCCGGGGTCTTCGCCACCACGATGCCGGCCGCCTCGAGCGCCTTGATCTTGTCGGCGGCACTGCCGCTGCCCCCGCTGATGATCGCGCCCGCGTGCCCCATGCGACGACCCGGCGGGGCCGTCTGGCCGGCGATGAACGCGGCCACCGGCTTCGTCACGTGCTTCTTCACGTATTCGGCTGCTGCTTCCTCGGCCGTCCCGCCGATCTCGCCGATCATCAGGATGGCTTCCGTCTGCGGGTCTTCCTGGAACAGCTTCAGGCAGTCGATCTGGTTGGTGCCGATGATCGGGTCGCCGCCGATGCCCACGCAGGTGGTCTGCCCGTACCCGAGCTGCGTGAGCTGGAACACGGCTTCATACGTGAGCGTCCCGGAGCGGCTGAGCACGCCGATGCCCGTGCCGCCGGGCTTCACGGGGGTGTGAATGTACCCCGGCATGATGCCAATCTTGCACTCGCCGGGCGTAATCACGCCGGGGCAGTTCGGGCCGACCATCCGCACGCCCGGCTTGCCGGCCAGGAACCGCTTGACCTTCGCCATGTCCAGCACCGGGATGCCCTCGGTGATGCACACGATGATTTTGATGCCGGCGTCGGCCGCTTCCATGATCGCGTCGGCCGCCCCGCCGGCCGGCACGAAGATCATGCTGGCGTTCGCCCCGGTCTTGGCGACGGCCTCGGCGACGGTGTTGAACACCGGCAGCGTGCGACCGCTCTCCTTGCCCGTCCAGGTGGTGCCGCCCTTCTTCGGGGTGACACCTCCGACGTAGCTGTGCGGGCTGTACTCGACCGACTTGTCGGTGTGGAACGACCCGGCCGACCCCGTGATCCCCTGGGTGATGACGCGGGTGTTCTTGTCGATCAGGATGCTCATGAACGGCTCGGAGGCGTGGGGAGTGTGAGGAGTGTGATACAGGTGGGTGGTGTGGTGTGGTAGGCTGTCGCATCTTCGCCGCGGGCACAGCGAGCGCCCCCCACGGCGCGC
>JANNVG010001183.1:0-13018 GCA_031414395.1 Fimbriiglobus sp. | reverse complement strand
CCCCGGCGACGGGCGACAAGAAGGGCGGCGACGGGAACGAGAAGGAGCACGCCCACGGCAACGGGCCGGAGGGCGGGACGACCTTCGACATGGGCAAGTACCACGCCGAGTTGCGGGTGAGCCACCCGGAGAAGACGATGGCCGTCGCCTTCATCAGCGAGGTGAAGGGCAAGCCGGAGAAGGAGTGGCCGCTCCTGCCGGTGGACGCGAAGGAGTTCACCCTGACCACCAAGGCGACGAAGACGAAGGAGGGCAAGGAGGTGCCGCCGATGACCATCACCCTCAAGCCGAAGGACGCGAAGGACGGCAAGGCGGCGGTGTTCGTCGGCACCGACCCCGGCGTCGGGAACGTGGCCGACTTCGCCGGCACCGTGACCGGGCAGATCGACGGCAAGCCGTCGTCCGGCGAGTTCAAGGAGTGATTTCACTCCGGTCGGCGACCGTCACATTGCGGTCGTCGGTCGCCGACCGGATGCGACGCGTTCCGCCGTGAGTGACACCGTGAAACTGCCGATCAAAGGGGTCGTCTACGCCCTCGCCGCCGCAGCGTTGTTCGGGGCCAGCACCCCGTTCGCCAAGCTGCTCGTCGGCCGAACCGACCCGGTGCTGCTGGCCGGGTTGCTCTACCTCGGTTCCGGTGTCGGACTGTCCGGCTGGTGGGGGTGGTCACGCCGGCGGGAGAAGACGACCGAAGCCCCACTCCGGCGGGCCGACCTGCCCTGGCTCGCCGGGGCGGTGCTGTTCGGCGGGGTGGTCGCCCCGGTGCTGCTCATGCTCGGCCTGACAGTTACCCCGGCTGCCACCGCCTCGCTACTGCTGAACCTGGAGGGCGTGCTGACGGCGGTGTTGGCCTGGGTGGTGTTCCGGGAGAACTTCGACCGCCGCATTGCGCTGGGCATGGCCGCCATCACCGCCGGCGGGGTTCTGCTCTCGTGGGAGGGCGGGGTGACGGCCGGCGGCGTGTGGGGTCCGCTCGCCGTCGCCGGGGCGTGCCTCGCCTGGGCCATCGACAACAACCTCACCCGCCAAGTGTCGGCGGGTGATCCGGTGCAGATCGCCGCCATCAAGGGGCTGGCGGCCGGCGGGGTGAACGTCGGCATCGCGCTGGCCCGCGGTGCGACGCTGCCGGACACCGGAACCATCGCCGCTTCCGCCGCCGTCGGGCTGGCCGGGTACGGAGTGAGCCTGACCCTATTCGTCCTCGCCCTGCGGTCGCTCGGCACCGCCCGCACCGGGGCATACTTCTCCGCCGCCCCGTTCGTCGGCGCGGCCATTTCCATGATCTTCCTCGGCGACAAGCCGACCGTCGCATTCTTCATCGCCGCCACCCTCATGGCCGTCGGGGTGTGGCTGCACCTGACCGAGAAGCATTCCCACGAACACGACCACGAGGCGATGTCCCACGACCACAGCCATGTCCACGACGAACACCATCAACACGAACACGGGCCGGACGACCCGCCGGGTGAGCCGCACACCCACCCGCACCGCCACCCGTCCATGCGCCACACCCACCCCCATTACCCGGACATCCACCACCGCCATTCGCACTGACCGTTCACCACTATTTGAGAGTTAATTCATGACCCCGCTCACTCGACGCAACTTCCTCTTTGCCTCATCCGGGGCCACCGCAGTGGTTGACCGGTGTATGGGGTAGTGAAGGGGCGTTCTTCCTCCGCAGAGGGACCGAACTCATCTGCGTGTGGCCGAGAAGTGAATGCAATGCACCTGGCCGGCTTCGGGTCAGAAGTACCAGGCCAGGGCGTACACCGCCGTCAGTTTTGCCCCTGGTCCGCGTCCGAAGCACGATCGGCGATCCGCATTCATTCAGCACATCTTGAGCGCCAAATCCACCACCCAGCACCCGCGGACGTGTGGCCCCTCACCCCGGCAGTGGGTCAAAATGTCGGCGTGGTCGCACCCTGCGTCTTCGAGCGCGTCGGCCAAGATCGGCATCCGGTCGAACGCTCGGCCGGCGTAGATGCCAGCGGCGAGGGCAAGGACGGTTTCGGTGAGCCATCGCGGTTCGAGGATGGCGGGGTGGAACGGGTTGCCGAAGATGTCACGGAGAAGGTGTAACGGCAGCATGTCGGGGAGACCGGTCTCCTTCGGCAACACCAACTGCGAGTTCACGTTTGCTCCGGCGAAGACGTGTTCCCACACCGCGTGCTGAGCGTACGCAGCGGCCTTGGCGCGAGGGGAGTTGGCCGCGACCCCATCGGCTTGGTACTCGCGCACGTAGGGCACCTCAAGGCACGCGGCAAATGCGTTGGCTCGGTCCGCTTCGGACGCCAGCCCGTCGGCCAATCTCTCGGCAACAAGGAGCGCCTGACGACTGCGGTGGTCGGTGATCCACGGCCATAGCAAACGGCCGTTGGCACAAGCCAGCAACCGGAATTTCCGGTGGCTCACCTTGTCCCGCAGGAACAGCAGCATCCGCGTCGGGGCGGTACACGCCGCCCACTCTTGCTCGTTCACGGCCTTTGCCTCTTCGCTTGTCCAACTTGAGTCCTGCCGTTCACGGCCTTCTCGTGAACACCTTAGTGCATCCAGACCCCACCGGAATCCGCTCTGCCTCACACCCCGGTGCTGGAGGCGCGGCGCGGGGGGGAACAGACCGCCCAAGCCCGGTTGGATGGCGCTGACGACTGATGGCGCAGTCGCCGCTCGCCGGGTCCGACGGGCAACGGCGGTCACTGAGGTCGGTCACGGCCGCTTCAACCGAAGGTAGCGAGAACAATTCACCCCGCACCGTTCGGTTCATGACGTAAAGTGAACCGGCCGCGGAACACGGTCGAGGGACGACACCGCGACATCTGCCGAGCGAGCAGCTCCCAAGTGGCGTACCCGAAGTTGTGGCATGAGAATTCCGTTCTGACCCGAAGCCATCCCAGTGACGGCAACCGTCTCCCTCCCAGGAGAGAAAACGCTGAAATGTCGCCCACCCAAGACCAATCGCAAGCTGGTTCACTTCACCCCCTGACGCTGGTTCCCGCCGTCTGCTGCCTGTGCCGGGTAGAGGACGCCGACCCCGTGGCGGTCGGAGCCGACTTCGAGTACCGCACTTCGCCCGACGAATTCCTGGCCGTCCGCTGCCGCCGCTGCCGGCTCGTCTACCTGAACCCCCGCCCGGCCGACGACCAGGCCGCCCGCACCTACCCCGACCACTACCACGCCTTCCAGTTCCGCCCGGCCGAGTACGGGCTGGCGTACCGCGTCCGCCGGCGGCTGGAGGCCCGCCGGCTGCTCCGCTGGTGCCGCGGGCTGCCGGCCGACGCCCGCATCCGGGACGTGGGGTGCGGGGACGGGTTTCACCTGCGGCTGCTGAAGGAGTACGGGCGGCCGGGGTGGACGCTGGAGGGGGTGGACACCGACGAGCGGGCGGTCGCCCCGGCCCGCGCCGCCGGGCTGAACGTCCACCACGGGAGCGTGGAGGTGGCAGGCCTGCCGGCCGGGGCGTACCACCTGATCCTGATGGTGATGACCGTCGAACACCTGCCCGACCCGCTCGCCACCCTGCGGGCGGTGGCCGGACTGCTCGCCCCCGGCGGGCGGGTGGTGGTGGTGACGGACAACGCCGGGTCGCCCGACTTCGCCCTGTTCGGCGGGCGGCACTGGGGCGGGTTCCACTTCCCCCGGCACACCTACCTGTTCGACCGCCGCACCCTGGCCGGACTGGGCACGGCGGCGGGGCTGGAGGTCGAGCGGGTGAGTACCGCCGTCAGCCCGGTGAACTGGGTCTACTCGGTCCGGAACTGGCTGGACGACTGGGGCGGCCCGCGGTGGCTGGTGAACCGCTTCTCGCTCCGCTCGGCGGTCGCGCTGGGGGCGTTCACGTTGGTTGACATGCCGCTGTCCCTCGTGGGGCTGGGGGCCATCCTGCACGGCCTGTTCCGCAAACCGGCATCGACGGCCGAGGGGGTGCGCTCATGAGTCACGCACGCGAACCGGTGGCCATCGTTGGTGGCGGGCTCGCCGGCCTGACCGCCGCCACCTACCTCCGGCGGCACGGCATCCCGGTGCGGGTGTACGAGGCCGGGAAACAGCTCGCGGGGCTGGCCCGGAGCGAGCGGGACGCGGACGGGTTCACCTACGACTGCGGGGCGCACTTCATCACCAACCGCCTGGCGGCGGCCGTCGGCCTGTCCGCCGCCTGCCGGCACATGCCCCGGTACGGGGAGACGGTGTGGCACCGTGGTCGGGGGTACTCGTACCCGTTCGGGCTGATGCGGTCGGTGCGGTACGTGGCGAGCGCGGTGGCGGCGAAGGTGGGCGGGCTGTTCGCCCGCAAGCCGGTGACGGCCGCCGACCACTACCGGCGGAGTTACGGTCGAAAGTTGGCCGACGAGATCGCCCTGCCGCTCACCGAGGCGTGGTCCGGGGCGACCGGGGCCGAACTGTCCGCCTCGGTCGGGCAGAAGTTCGCCACCAGCCTGCCGCGGACGATCATGCTCAAGGCGGCGGCGAAACTGACCCGCCGGACGGTGGCCGTCGGATACAGTGGGACCGTCACCGAATCCCCGCACGTCTGGCACGTCTACCCGGAAGGCGGCATCGGAGCGGTGTGCGAGCGGCTGGCCGACGAGGTGCGGGACGCGGTACAACTGGAATCGCCGGTCGAAGCCATCCTGGTGGAGAACGAAAAGGCAGTGGGGGTGCGGGTGAAGGGGGAGGACGTGCCCGCCCGCGCGGTGGTGAGCACGGCACCGGTCCACATCCTGGCCAAGCTGGTGCGGGGGACCGACGTACTCGCCCCCTTCGCCCGCTTCCGCTACCGGGCGATGGTGTTCGTGAACATGAAGTTCGAGGGCGTGAGCGGGCTACCCGACGTGGTGACGTGGACGCCCGGAGCCGACACCCCGTTTTTCCGCCTGAGCGACATCGGCCGGGGCCTGCCGTGGCTGGTGCCGGCCGGTAAGACTCAGGTGACGTGCGACATCGGCTGCCAAGTGGGTGACGCCACTTGGGTGGCTGCCGACGACGCCCTCGGCGAGCGGTGCCTGGCCGCCCTCGACCGCATGGTGCCGGGGCTCGCCAAACGGTTCCTCGGCTGCCGGGTGGTGCGAACCCCGCTCGCCTACCCGGTGTTCCTCACCGAGTACGAGGCCGACCGCCGGCGCTTCGAGCAGGGCACCGGCGTCCAGGGCCTGTACAGCGTCGGGCGGAACGGCGAGTTCGCCCACATCCTGATGGAGGACGTGTTCTGGCGGACCCGGCGGAAGTTGGTCGGCCTTGTGGACGAGAATATGGCCCCCCATGCGGAGATGGCGTCGTGAAACACCGGGAGTACCTTCGCGCCGCCTGGCCCGCCGCCCTGGTCCTCGGCGGGCTTGCCGTCTTGCACCTGATCTTCTCCCCGGTCGGCGAGCCGTTCAAGAACGGGGACGAGACGCGGCATGTGATGACCGGGGTGTTTTTCCGGGACGCGCTCGCCGACCTGCCGGCATCGGCCGCCGACCCCCGCGGGTACGCGGCGAGCTACTACATCCAGTACCCCGCCCTCGGCATCGTCATCTGGCCGCCGTTCTTCTACGCGGTCGAAGGGGTGGCGATGTGGGCGTTCGGTACCAGCTACCTCGTCGCCCGGCTGGTGGTCTACGCCTTCGCGCTCCTCGGCGGGGTGTACGCCTACCGGCTGTTCCTCCGCACCCACGGGCAGGCCGTGGCGGCCGTCGCGCTCGCCGTCCTCGGACTCGCCCCGCTCGTGTTCGAGCACACCAGCTATGTGCTCCTGGAGGTGCCGACGCTCGCCCTGGTCCTGGGTGCGGTGTTCCACTTCGAGCGCTACCTGGGCGAGGAGCGCGGCCGGGACGCCGTCTACGCCTGCCTCCTGGCCGCCGCCGCCGCGCTCACGCGGTTCGACGGCATACTGCTGCTGCCGTTCGTCCTGCTCCGCCTCGGCTTCGCCCGGCGGTGGGGGCTCTGCCTGCGCCGCCCGGTGGTGATCGGGGTGGTCCTCGCCCTGCTGCTCACGGTCCCGTACTACCTGTTCACCTGGAAGGTGTACGGGGCGGGCATCCGGCACGCGGCGACCAGCGGGACGGGGTATCAGACCACCTCCTGGTTGGACCCACGCAACCTGTACCTGTACCCGGCGTTCATCCCCGAGCAGATCGGCTGGGGGGCGACGGCCGCCGCCGCCCTCGGCCTGATCGTCGGCCTGTGGCGGCAGTGGAAACAGGGCGGGGTGTATGTGGCCCTGCTCCTCGCCACGTTCATCACGTTCGTGCCGTTGGCCGAGTTGGCGGCTAGACACGCCATCTACTGGGTGCCGGCACTCGCGCTCTTCGCAGCGCGGGGGGCGTTGAGCCTTTCCAGGTGGAAACCGTGGGCGGGCGTCGTCGCGGGCGGGCTGCTCCTCGGCTCCGTCGCCTGGGAGGGGTTTGGCCCCCTCCGCGAGACCGGGTGGAAAAACCTGCATCTGTGCGGGACGGACGAGGCGGCCGAGCGGGTGCTGGCGAAGGCCGGTGGTGAGCGACCCATCTTGTACGAGGGTCAACTGAACGGCGCGTTCGTCTACCACGTCCGCCGCCGCGACCCGGACCGACGGTTCACCGTGGCCCGAGCCGACAAGCTGCTCTACTCGGTGTACAGCGACCCGGGCGGCGGGTATCAGGAGTACGCCGGCACGGACGAGGAGGTGCTCGCCCGGCTGCACCGCTTCGACCCCGAATTCCTAATCGTCGAGGAGACCCAGGTGTACGTGCGGACGGCGGCCGGCGACCGCCTCCGCCGCGTCCTCCGGGAAAATCCGGCCGAGTACGCGCTCGAAGAGACAGTCCCGTTTCGCACGAACTACCCGAACTTCGCCGCGAACCGCCTGCTGGTCTACCGCAAGCTGCGGGCGAACCCCGACCGCACCCGGTTGACTGAACTGCCGGTGCTTGCCATCGGTGGCAATGTGACGGCCAAGTAGCGAACGTCGCGCTCGCGGAGTTCGACCAAGCTCGCCGGCACCCACGGCCGAGGGAAAGCGCATGGCCGACCCGTCCTCTGAATTCGTCCCGGGAGCTGGCTTCCACTGGCTGACCCCGTTCTACGACCCCCTCGTCGCGCTCACCTGTCGAGACCAGACGGTGAAAGGGCGGCTCGTCGCGGCGGCGGACCTCCGGCCGGGCTAGCGGGTGCTCGACCTCGGGTGCGGGACCGGCAACCTTTCACTGCGGGTCAAGCGGGCCTGCCCCGGTGCCGAGGTGTCCGGCGTCGATGCCGACCCGCGGATGCTCACCGCCGCGGTCGCCAAGGCGAAGCGTGCCGGGGTCGAAGTCACATTCACCCGCGGCTTCGCCGAGTCCCTGCCGTTTGCGGACGGGGCGTTCGATCGGGTCGTGTCGAGTCTGTTCTTCCACCACCTCTCGCCTTCACAGAAAGTGTCCGCCTTGCGCGAGGCCGGACGGGTACTCGCCCCCGGCGGGGCGATGCACGTCGCCGACTGGGGCCGCCCGTCGGGGCCCCTCCTGCGGCTGCTCTTCCTCGGCATCCGCTGGCTCGACGGGTGGGAGAACACGAGGGCACACGCCCTCGGTGAACTCCCGGCCCTCATCGCGGCGAACGGGTTCGGGGATGTCGGGGTCGGGGAGCGGTTCTCGACCGTTTTCAGGACACTGGAACTCATCTCCGCGCGGCCGGTCTGACTTCTCCCCGTCGGCCGTCCTCACACCACCATTCCGCTCCTCCCAAAATACCCCCAGGGGGTATCCTTGATACATACCCCCTGGGGGTATATGATGAGGTCGAACAGGGCGCGGAGGGAGGGCCATGGATACGGACACGAAGAAGCGGGTGGCGACGCGGGTGAAGCGGATTGCCGGCCAGGTGGTCGGGGTCGAACGGATGCTCGCCGAGGACCGCTACTGTGTGGACGTGCTCCACCAGATCGCCGCCATCCGCTCGGCGCTCGACGCCGTGGGCGTGGAACTCATCACCACCCACCTGGAGTCGTGTGTCGTCGGGCACGGCAGCGGGTGCGAGCACGAGAAGGCCAAGCCCATGAAGCGGGACGAGCTGCTCGCCGAGGTGCGGACCGTCCTGTCCCAGTTCTTGAAGTGAACTCAGCACACGAAGAACTCACATGGAAACCACTACTGTCACCGCCCAGGGCATCGTCTGCGGCGGGTGCACGAACGCGGTCAAGTCGGCGGTGTCGGCCGTGCCCGGCGTGGCGTCCGTCGAGGTCGCCGTCCCGGAGAAGCGAGTCACCGTCACCCACGACGGGCGGGTCTCGAAGTCCGTCATCCAAGAGACGCTCAAGAAGGCCGGGTTCCAACCGGCGTAGGAGGTCGCGATGAGCACTACAACTGGCGGAACTGCTAACCGGGTGGACATGCCGGTCGTCGGGATGCACTGCGCGGCCTGCGCCGTCCGCATCGAGGGGGCGCTCGGGCAAACCCCGGGCGTGTCGAAAGCCGCGGTCAACTTCGCCACCGGCCGAGCCACGGTCGAGTACGACCCGGCGGCAACCGCACCGACCAATCTCCGGGATGTCGTTCGAGGAGCCGGATACGACGCCGTCCTGCCACAAGAAGGGCACCACGCCGGCGGTGTGTCGGACGCCGAGGAGCAAGCACGGGAAGCGGAGTACAATCGCACCCGGCTCAAGTTCGTCGTAGCCGCCGCCCTCACCGTCCCCGTCGCCATCCTCGGGATGGGCGTGCACCTCGTCCCGTCGCTCGCCCCACTCCTCGACTTCCCCGGCCGCGCCTGGGTCGAACTCGCACTCGCCACCCCGGTCCTGTTCTGGGCCGGGTGGGAGTTCTTCACCGGCGCGTGGGCGGCGGCCCGGCACCGGGCGGCGGACATGAACACGCTGGTCGCCATCGGTACGCTCTCGGCTTACGCCTACAGCGTGGCGGCGACCCTCGCCCCCGGGTGGTTCGCGGCCGGCACGTCTTCCGAACACGCGGGGCACGGCAGCACGGCACCCGTCGGCGTGTACTACGAGGTGGCCGCGGTCATCGTCACCCTTATCCTGCTCGGCCGGTTGCTCGAAGCGCGGGCGCGGAGCCGCACGGGCGGGGCGATCCGGGCACTCATCGGCCTCTCCCCGAAGACCGCCCGCGTCGAGCGGGGCGGCGCAGAAGTCGACGTGCCGGTCGCAGATGTCCGAGTCGGCGACGTGGTGCGGGTGCGGCCGGGGGAGAAGGTGCCGGTGGACGGCACGGTACTCGACGGCACCTCGGCGGTGGACGAGTCGATGCTCACCGGCGAGCCGCTTCCGGTCACGAAAGCCCCCGGGGATACGGTCATCGGGGCGACGGTGAACACCACCGGCTCATTCCGACTGACGGCGACGAAAGTCGGAGCGGACACCGTCCTCCAACAAATCGTCCGCCTGGTGCAGGAAGCACAAGGGTCGAAGGCCCCGATCCAGAAGATTGCCGACACCGTCTCCGGGTATTTCGTCCCGGTGGTGCTTTGCCTCGCGGTCCTCACATTCGTCGTCTGGTTCAATCTGGCCCCAACGGAGTCGCGGCTCACCTTCGCCCTGCTCACGTTCGTCTCGGTGCTCATCATCGCCTGCCCGTGCGCGCTCGGCCTGGCCACCCCGACGGCCGTGATGGTCGGCACCGGGCGGGGCGCGCAGGCGGGGATTCTCATCAAAGGAGGGGAGCCGCTCGAATCGGCCGGCCGGCTCACCACCGTCGTCCTGGACAAGACGGGGACGGTGACGGAAGGCAAGCCGGCGGTGACGGAGGTCGTGGCCGCGGGTGTGAGCGAGGCGGACCTGATCCGGCTCGCGGCGGCGGCCGAAAGGCAGTCGGAACACCCGCTCGCCCGGGCGGTGATCGCGGCGGCCGAGGGCCGCGGGCTTTCGGTCCCGTCGGCCACCGCGTTCGAGGCGGTTCCCGGCCACGGGCTGGTCGCCACAGTCGAAGGCCGGTCGGTGCTGGTCGGGAACGCCCGGCTGCTCACGTCACGCGACGTGGCGTTCGACACGGCGGCCGTCGAGCGGACAGCAGCCGCCGGACGGACCACGCTGCTCGTCGCCGTGGACGGGACGTTTGCCGGCCTCCTCGCCGTCGCCGACCCGGTGAAACCGACCTCGAAGGCGGCCGTCGAGCGGCTGCACGCGATGGGCCTGGAGGTCATCCTCCTGACCGGCGACAACCGCGGCACCGCCGAGGCTGTCGCCCGCGCGGTCGGCATCGACCGGGTGCTGGCCGACGTGCTGCCAGAAGGGAAGGCGGCGGAGGTGAAGAAACTCCGCGACGCCGGCAAGGTGGTGGCGATGGTCGGGGACGGCATCAACGACGCCCCGGCGTTGGCCGCCGCGGACATCGGCGTCGCAATGGGGACGGGGACGGACGTGGCCATCGAGGCGGCGGACATCACGCTGGTGAAGGGCGACCTGTCGGGCGTGGCGGCGTCCATCGAACTGTCCCGCGCGACCATGCGGACCATCCGGCAGAACCTGTTCTTCGCGTTCGCCTACAACGTGCTCGGCATCCCGGTCGCCGCCGGTATCCTCTACCCGTTCACCGGCTGGCTACTCAGTCCCATCCTCGCATCAGCGGCGATGGCGTTGTCGTCGGTGAGCGTGGTGGTGAACGCCCTGCGGCTCGGCCAGCTCGACCTGCGGAGGGGAAGTTAACATGGACACGGCACAAATTGCGGTGACCGGCGGCGGCGTCGCCCTGATCGGGTTCATCCTGTGGTTCTTCTTCGGCCCCCGCGGGGCGACCACGGCGCGTCAGACCGAGCATGGGGCGCAGGAGGTCGAGGTGGTCGTTCGAGGCGGGTACACGCCCGACCGGATCGAGGTGACGCAAGGCCGACCCGTTCGCCTGACGTTCCACCGACAGGAGTCGAACCCCTGCACCGAGCAGGTCGTGTTGGGTGACTTCGGCATCGCCCGCACCCTGCCGGAGGGGAAGCGGGTGGCGGTCGAGTTCACCCCAGAGAAAGCCGGTGAGTTCACCTTCCACTGCTCGATGAACATGGTGCGGGGGACGCTGGTTGTCAAGCCTGCGTGACTGACGTGTTGGCGGCCGTGCGTGGGCCGCGGCCAGCGGTTTTCGACCGACCCGCGCCGAGGGCCTGTTCGGTTCATGGGATGAGGCGCGTTCGCGGGGAAAGGTGTATGAACCGGGGACGCGGTTCGGTTGAAGCGGATGCGCCGCGCATGCCGATGAACGAGTACGAGGACCAATACCGTTCGACCACAGCGGGAAGTCGTGGCGGCGACGGCCGGCGAAGTTCCAGGGCTTCCCATGACGAGTTCGCGCACCCGACGGCTGCTCTTCGCACTGCTCGTCATGATCACGTCCGGGTGCGTGTCCGCGCCTCACCCCGCACTCTCTCCGCCCCCAGTAACGCTGACGACCTCCGCCGCCAAGCGAACCATGCCGCCCGGTGGGATTATCCCGGCGGCGGCGACGGAGGCCATCCCACCGAAACCGAAATCGGCCGAACCGCTCACCCTGGACGCGCTCACGCGACTCGCGCTCGCCAGCCACCCTCGGCTGACCCAGGCCGCATTCTCGGTCGAGACCGCACGCGGCCGGGCGATCCAAGCGGGCCTCTACCCCAACCCGGTTCTCTCGGTGACAGGTGACGAACTGGGGGACGTGCAGGGGCCGGGCGGCATCTGGACCGCGCCCCACGCGAGCCAGGAGATCGTCACCGGCGGGAAGCTCACGCTCAGCCGGGCGGCGGCCGACCGCGAGACCGACCAGGCGGCGCTTGCCCTGGCCGGTCAGCGGTATATTCTCCTTGCCGCCGTGCGTCAGGCTTACATCGACGCGCTCGCCCTCCAGCGGCGGGTCGAGATGCTCACAGGCGTGCTCGACCTGATCGACAAAGCGGTCGAGCAGACGAACTCCCTGGTCGAAGCCAAGCAGGCGGCGCGGCTCACCCTCGTCCAGTTGCAGGCGGAGGCCGCACGGGTACGGGCCGACCGCGACGCCGCCAAGCGGGAGTTGCCGGGGGCGTACCAGCGGCTAGCCGCCGTAGTCGGCGTGCCGAATCTCCCCATCACCTCGGTCGCGGGCACGCTCGAAGGGGAACTGCCGACCTACGACCCGCAAGTGGCGCGGCAGTTTGTCACCGAGTCCCACCCCGAGGTGTGGGGGGCGCGGGCCGGGGTCGAGCGGGCGCGGCTGCTGGTAAAGCGGGCCGAGGTGGAGTCCATCCCGAACCTGACGGTCGGGGCCGGCTACGTGCGGCAGAACCAGAACAAGTCGGACGACTGGACACTCGGGGTGAGCGTGCCGGTGCCCCTCTGGAACCGAAACCAGGGGAACATCTACGCGGCCAAATCGCAGCTCGGCGAGGCGGTCCAGGAGGTGGGCCGAGTGCAGGCCGACCTCGCCGACCGGCTCGCCGCTGCCCTACGCGACTACGCCGCCGCCCGGGAGCGGGCGAATCAGTACAGGACGAAAGTGCTGCCGCTTGCCAAAGAGGCGTACGACATCTCACTCGCCGCCTACAACAAGGGCGGGCAATTCGAGTCCCTCCAGGTACTCCAGGCTCAGCGGGCGCTGGCCGAGGCGAACGTAGAGTACGTGCGCGCACTCGGCGAAGCGTGGCGGGCCGCCGGGGTGCTGTCCGGGCTCCTTTTAGAGGAGGCTTGGCCCGTCGCTCAGCAGCCATCGGTTACGAGCGACCGTCGGTGATCTGACAGGAAGTGCGAGCTGGGGGTGAAGTTGGCGATGGTAGACCCCGAGTGAGCAGGATCTTCTCGGTTCGTCGCACAAACCGAGAAGGGTGTGGTCACTTCGGGAGTGGGTTGCCTGCGATCGAGGCGTGAACTCAAACGGGTGTGGCAGTCTCGCTGCCCCTGGTACGAGACGAGATCAGATTGATGATGCCGGCAAACCAGTGGTGTTGAATTCGGGTTGCTCGGCTCCTGTCTCAGATCAGGATCCGCTCGATCTTGATCTTCCCCAAGGAAAGTGGACAGTGAGTTAGCGGTTATCCGGGTTCTTCGTCCGCTCGAACTCGTCTGGGGTCCTGTACTCCAGGGTCGAGTGCCGTCGGACGCGGTTGTGAAAGACCTCGATGTATTCGAAGATCG
>JANNVG010001182.1:0-8093 GCA_031414395.1 Fimbriiglobus sp. | reverse complement strand
CTCGCGGTCGCGGCTCGTCGAACCTCACTTCAGCCCGGCCGCTTCCGCCCGCAGGTTCTGCGTCGTTTGCAGCACCTTTTGCATCGCCTCCTTGTCCGGGTTGCCGTTCACCTTCAGCCGCAGCCGGCCCTGCGCGTCGATCACCACCAGGTTCGCTTCGCCGTCGGTCAGCCCGAACCTGTCCTTCATGGTGGTGCCGAAGTCGAGCCACACGGGCACGTCGGCGGCGTCCTTCTTCAGCCCGCCACGGATCAATCCTTGAATCGGCCCCGGCACCTTCCCGCAGCACGCGACCGGCACCACCGCCACCTCCGGCGACGGCTTCCCCTTCTCCACACCCGGCAGCGGATCGACCGGCGCGGTACGAGCCTCCTTCGCATTCTTCCCTTCGGCCGACGGGTGGAACATGACGTGCAGCTTGCTGCCCAGGTCGCGGCTGGCGTCGAGTCCCTTGCGGTCGCCGTACACCAGAATCAGCACCTTGCCCTTGTGGTCGGCCACGCTGTTCTTCGCTTCGAACTGGTCTTCTAGCGTGAGGTCGGACACCTTCGGCGGGTCGGCGGCGAACCCGATGGCGGCGGTGAACAGCACACACGTCAGGGTGAGAACTCGGGTCATGCCTGTCCGCGCCGGCGGCGCGCCTCGGAGGAAACCAACTTCGCCACGGCCACGGCCAGGAACACGGCGGTGAAGGCGGCCACCACCGACACGCTCGGCAGCGACTCGAACAAATTCCGCCCCTGCCACGTCACGCCGTCCAGCCCGCGCATGGCCCACGTGGTGGGTAAGCTGAGCGACACGTCCCGCGCCCAGCCCGGCAGCACGAACGACGGCAGCCACAGCCCGCCCAACATGCTCACGCCCAAGATGACCAGGATGCACACGCTACGGGCGCGGGCCTCGGTGCCGCCGATGGCGGCGACCAGCAACCCCGTGGCGGCAGACAGCACACTCGCGGCGACGGCCAGCAACAGGAAGCCGATCACGCTGCCGGCGATCTGTACGCCGAACACGAAGTGCCCGAAGGCGAACGTGGTGAGCACCATGCAGAAGGCGATGACGGCGGTGGACAACGCCTTGCCGAGCAGCACGCACCAGAGCGGCACCGGGGCGGCCCGAAGCCGGCTCCAGACGCTCCGCTGGCGATCCCGCAGCAGCAGCAGTCCGCTCTCCATGCCCCAGAACAGCAGGTATTGCAGGGTCATGCCGTTGAAGCTGTGCGAGTACGAGTTGAACCCGGCGTGGTCGCTCGCCTCGGTCGTCTGCACGTCGAACGGCATGGCGAGCGCGGATTCGCCGACCACCGGGCCGAGCCGCTCCTTCGCCAGCTTCCGCATGACGGCTTCGCTCACCAGCCCTTCGGCCCACTGCGCTTCGCTCGCGCACAGCGGGTTGTGCAGCACCTGCACCTTCGGCTTCTCGCCGTCGGCACCGAGTTTCCACGTCGCCAGTTTTTCAAAGTCGGCGGGGAACACGACGGCCACACCGGGGCGGCGGTCGGCGAGCCGTTGCGCGATGTCGTCCCGCGACACGATCTCCGCTTCCACTCGCGGGCTGGCGATGAGGTCTTCGGCAATCGATTTTGTGAACGGCCCGTCGCCTTCGATGGCGACGACGAGCGGCAGCTTGACGCCACCCGGTTTATCAGCAGGGCGGGCGAAGATGAGGCCGAACGTGGACGCCAGCACAATCGGCACGACGAACCCGAGGGCCGCCGCCCGCTTGTCGGCCAGGAACAGGCTCCAGTCCTTCACCGCGAGCGCGAAAATGAGGCTCAGTCGCTGTCGCATGGGGAGGTCTCTTGTAGGGCGGGCCGCAGTCGAGCCGAGCGAGACAAGCCCCGCCGTCCAACCGCGATGGTGGTCTGGCGGCGGGGCTCGCGGTCCGTTCCGGACCTGCTCGGCCCGCCCTACTGAATCGCTTCTTGTTCGACAGGGCTTGGGTGACGCAGCAGTGTTTCCAGTCGGCCCGGCGGGGTGCGGAAGGTGTCCAGCACGATGCCGTCGGTCAGCACCATCGCCAGCGCTTTGCCGAGCAGTTCTTGCGTGTCGGCGGACAGCCGCATCCGCCGGCCGGTCACTTCCACTTCCACGCTCTTGCCCAGTCGCTTCCGCAGCCCGCGGACGAAGAAGTGCGGCAGCGGCTCGCGGAGGTGTCCGTACAACACCGCCCGCCCGTTCCCCTGATGGCGAATGAGTTCGTGCGGTCGGCCGGCGGCGGCCACCCGCCCGCGGTCGAGCACGACGATGCGGTCGCACCCCGTCTCGGCTTCGTCCAGGTGGTGCGTCGTGAGCAGGATGGCGTGGCCGGCCTCCCGCAGCCGGTGCAAGTCGGCGAAGAAGTTGTCCCGCGACTTCGGGTCGAGCGAGGCGGTCGGTTCGTCGAGCAGCAGCAGCGGCGGGTCGTGAAGCAGGGCAATCGCCAAGTTCACCCGCTGTTTCATCCCGCCGGAATAGGTGCTCACGCGGTCGTGGCCGCGGTCGGTCATCCGCACGCGCTCCAGGGCGACGGCCACGCGGCACCGCAGGTCGTACCCGTGCAGCCCGTACAGCCGGCCGAAGAAGAGCAGGTTGGCTTCGCCCGACAGCTCCTCGTACAGCGCCGGGTCTTGCGGCACCAGCCCCACGGATCGGGCGTAGGCGTCGGGGTTCGTCTTCCGCTCGATGCCGCACACCGCCACGCGGCCGGCTTCGGGGTCGAGGATGCCCGCGGCCACCGCCAGGGTCGTACTCTTGCCGCTGCCGTTCGGCCCGAGCAGGGCGGCAATTTCCCCGCGGTTCAGCTCGAACGACAGGCCGTCGACGGCCAACGTCTTCCCGTACCGCACGCGGACACCGGCCAAGCTGAGGGCCAGGGCGCTGGTCATGACGAACCCGCCGCGGAGGAAACCGGCATTCGTGCCGTAACGACCGCGGGGTATAGCGAAGGGTGGGAAGGGGAGTCAATCCGAATTGGTGAACCGGCGGCGTGAGCCGTCAGGGTCGATAATAACCCAAGCGGCGCACGCCGCCCGTTCACCTCACGAGCACGTCGGGAATCTCGTGCGCCCGCCCGCCGATGCTGATTCGCTTGAACGGCCAGCCGTCGGTCGGCGTCACCGCGTCGGCCCCGGTCGGCGACACCACCACCGTGTCCACCACCGCCGCCGCCGTCACCCGCGGCTGCCACACGACCGGCTGCGTGTCGGTGAACGGCTCGTCGGTCCCGGACCGCCGCAACTCGTCGGCCGGCATCCACCCGGTGCCGTACCCGGCCGTACTCAGCCGCCACTCGTGCTCGAACGGCGAGTTCTTCAACAACTGATACCCGGTGTCCACGGCCGAGGTGAGCGTGCCCCCCGGCTTCGACGCCGAGCGGAACACCGCCGCCAGCTTGCACGCCGCCTCGAACGCCACCCGGAACTCGTCGGCCGGTGGGCCGAACGACACGGTCCGGCTGGCCGTCACGTGCAACCCGCCGCGCACGGCCGTCAGTTGCAGCGTGCAACGCTTCTCGACGCGCGCGTCGGTGAACCCGCTGCGGCGGAACTTCGCCCCGCGGTCGTCGGCGGCTACGCTCACGCAATGCACGTCCGCCCCGTGGTGGTACACGCGGTGGGCGAGGTGGCCGGCGATCTCTTGTTCGCTGTCGCCGGGGTTTATCCCGCGGGCGGTCGCTTCGAGCGCGTGCGACACCACCCGCCCCAGGCTCAGGTACTGCTCGCGGTCGGCGGGAAGGAGCGTGCGAAGTGCGGGGCGGAGGCGTTCCACGATGAGCGGCATGGTGGGGAACGGCCGGTCCGACGCCACCTTTTTGCCGGCCACCAGATCGCCGAGCAGCTGCGCCCGCCCGCCCGCCCACGGCCATTCCTTCAACATGAACCCCAGGCCGTCGAGTTCTTCGTCGAACAGGCGTTGCGTGTCGGCGTTCCCGCACACCAGCCAGCGGGTGCGGCCGTTCGTCCACAGGCCGGGTCGCTCCGCCTCGGCGTACAGCCCCCGCAGGCTCATGCCGCCGGTGAACCACGCGATGTGCGCGGGCACCAGCAGGATGGCCGCCTCGCACCCGAGTTCTTTCAGGATGCCGGCGACGACTTCTTGCTTGGCGTCGATGTCGGCCCGGCGGGCGGCGGTGTCGCTCATGGGGGTGTTGTAGCGAGCGGTACGGTATACTGCGGTGAACGACGGAGGGAAGCCGATGACCGTGCCCATTCAGCAAGCGCAGGCCGATCTGCTCGGACTGCTCCGCCAGCTCGCAGCCGGCGAAACGCTGACCCTCACCGACAACGACGTGCCCGTTGCCACGGTGGTGCCGACACCACCGCCGCGAAAAGATCGCACGCCGGGGACGCTACAGGGAACCGTGCTGTACATGGCTCCTGACTTTCGCGCGACTCCCGAAGGCTTCGAGGAGTACACCGGGTGAGACACCTGCTCGACGCTTGCTCCTTGATTTGGTACGTCGATGACCCACAGAAGCTGTCCGTCGATGGGCACGCTGCGATCACAGCGGGGGCAAACGACTTGTACCTGAGTGCGGCAACGGTGTGGGAAATCTCGATCAAGGTCGGGTTGGGGAAGCTCAAGCTGTCGGCCCCGTTCCGCCCGTGGATCGAGAAGGCGATCAGCGACCTCGGCTTGATCCTGTTGCCGATCACCGTCGAGGTGTCCGACGAGCAGTCTCGCCTGCCCCGACACCACGGCGACCCGTTCGACCGCCTCCTGGTGGCGACGTGCCGGGTGGAAAACCTGTCGGTCGTCAGTGCCGACGCCATCTTCGACCAGTACGGCGTCACGCGCGTGTGGTGAACGCGATCAGCGCCAGTCGAGGCGGGTCGGCTCCTTCTCGAACGTGTGTGCCTTCTTTGCGTTCTTGCCCTCGGCGTCGGCCGTCCAGAGGTCGAACACGTGCCGCGTGTCGTCGTCAGTCCGCCGCCAGTACACCCAGGCCACCCGCTTGCCGTCCGGCCGAACTGCCGCCACCGCGGGGGATCGGTCCTCCACGTCCCAGAACCGGGCCTCCGAGTCGCCCGTCTTGTACACCCCAACTCCCTCCCCGCCCAGTCGCGTGACCAGCCACCGCTTGCCGTCCGGGAACACGGCCAGCGGGGTTACGTCCGCCTCGGCGGGGATGACCACCGTCGGGTCGAACTTGGCCGCCGGCGACGCGACCAGTTCGTAGCGGGTGAACCCGCCGTTCTGCCCCTTTCGCAAGAACCCGTTCGCGCGGGCGTACAGTAGGTCGCCTTTCGGGGTGAAGCCCCACGGCCGGCACTGGCCGGGCGCGTCCAACTTTTTCGTCTCGCCTGCCTTCGTGTCGATGAGCATACTCCACTGCTCCTTCGGGTTGCTCGGGGCGCAATCCGTGGTGAACAGCTTGCCCTCGACTGCGGACCATACCACCACGTTGTTCTGGGAATTGAGGAACGCTACGGGCATCGACACGCCGCCCTCCTCCCGCACTGACACAACGAACTTTTTGTCGCTCCAGTCGCGGGACACCGCTCGCTTGCCGTCCGCCGTCGTGCAACAGTCGTGTCCGGCATGCTTGTCGTCGTACAGCTTCTCCTCGCCGGTCCCGTCCGGGTTCATCCGCACGATTCGGCCGTCGAGGGTGACATACAGTTTGTTCTCGCCCTTCTCGGCCTTCGGCACCGGGGCGGCGAGGGCGACGGCCGACAGCAGCAGGAGTGCAACGAGAGTGCGGTTCACGGCGAACCTCCGGGGCGGTGGTGGGGGTGGGCGGACGACGGGTCGGTCATCGACCTCGCGCCTGCGGTGGGTCGGGCGCGAGCGCCTCGTTCAGTGCCTCCCATCCGGCATCGATGTTCTCCCCGTCCAAGACCCGGCGGACGAGGTCGATGTCATTCACCGTGACCTGAGAAACGACGGTGACGAAGAACGCCAGGTCGAAGTTCCCCTCGGGAAGACTGACCTTCTTCGCCGCGTGGAGGACTGCCGCGTCCAGAAAAAGCCTCGTCAGTCGTCGGGCGACGGGGTCGCTGATGGACTCGACCTGTTCGACCGCCGTGTCGAAGTTCCAGTTGTTCATGGCAGGTGCTCACGGGTAGGGCTTCGGTGGCGGCACATTCGGCAGGTCGGTGACGGTCACGACGCCGGTGGAGATGTCGAGTTTGACCGACACGTCTTTTCCCACTCGCGCGACCGTGCCGTCTGTCCGGAAGACGAGGCCGTGAACGCCGAGCATCCGGCCGAAGAACACGATCTCCCCGCGTGACCCCGCCCACCGGCTGCACACCCACGCCGGGGCGTGAATCGCTTCGATCTGTTCGGCCAGCTTCTCCCAGTACGCCGCCTTGTCCGCCGTCGTCCACCCGTGTGTCTCCCGGACGAAAATCCGGCCGGCTTCCCTCGCCATCTGGTCACTCGTGGCGATTCCGTTCTGACCGCTTCCCGTCGTCTGGAGGGTGGGAACCTGCTTCCCATTGATGATAACGCTCGGACGGGGTGCGCTCACCGCGAATCCTCGTTGGTCTACGACACGTCACCTCGCTCACCGGCGTCCCGAACCCGCGTCCGCAAGGCACCGTCCGTACAATGCCTTTTTCCCCACCATACCCGGAGCCGGAGCGATGAGCGAGTGGCAACGCACCCTGACGTGTAACGACATCCGCCCGGCGCACGTCGGTCAGGCCGTCACCCTGAACGGGTGGGTGCTCACCTCCCGCAACTTCGGCAACCAGACGTTCATCGACCTCCGCGACCGCTACGGCCTCACCCAGGTGGTGTTCGAGGCCGACAGCAAGCCGCTGTTCGATGCCGCCAACCAGCTCGGCACGGAATACTGCGTAAGCGTGACGGGCACCGTCCGCCCGCGCATCACCGGGAAGGAACGTGTCGAGATCGCCACCGGCGCGGTGGAAATCGTGGCGACCAAACTTACGGTGCTGAACACCTGCCCGCCGCTCCCGTTCCCGATCAACGAGTTCGGCGACGAGTTGGCGAACGAAGACATCCGCCTGCAACACCGCTACCTCGACCTGCGGCGGCGGAGCTTGCAGAAGGTGATGATCCTCCGCCACCGCGTGTGCAAGACCATCCGCGACTTCCTCGACGCCCGCGGGTTCCTCGAAGTCGAAACCCCGCTGCTCGGCAAGAGCACGCCCGAAGGGGCGCGCGACTACCTCGTACCCAGCCGCATCAACCACGGCGAGTTTTACGCGCTGCCGCAGAGTCCGCAACTCTACAAGCAGTTGCTCATGGTCTCGGGGTACGACAAGTATTTCCAGATCGCCAAGTGCCTTCGCGACGAGGATCTGCGGGCCGACCGTCAGCCGGAGTTCACCCAACTCGACCTGGAGATGAGCTTCGTCGAACGCGACGATGTGCTAGGCGTCATGGAGTCGCTCGCCGCCGAGATCGTTCAGCAGGTTCACGGCGTGACGGTGCCGACGCCGTTCCCGCGGCTGACCTACGCCGACGCGATGAGCAAGTACGGGTCCGACAAGCCGGACCTCCGCTTCGGCCTGGAAATCGTGGACGTGACGGACCTCGCCGGGGCGAGCGAGGCGAAGTTCCTGACCGACGCCATCTCCGCCGGCGGGGTGGTGCGGGCGATCAACGCGAAGGGGGCGGCGGACAAGTTCAGCAACACGCAACTGAAGCCGGGCGGGGAGCTGCCGAAGGTGGCCGAGACGTTCAAGGCGAAGGGGCTGGCGTTCCTGAAGGCCGACGGCGACAAGCTGACCGGCAGCATCGAGAAGTTCTTCAGCGACGACCTGAAGGCGAAGCTGAAGGAGCGGCTGGGCGTGCAACCGGGCGACCTGCTGCTGTTCGTCGCCGGGCCGGAAGCGGTGGTGTGCGACGCGCTCGGGGCGGTGCGGGCGCACCTCGGCGCGTCGCTCAAGCTGTTCCGCCAGTGGTGGGAGGAGAAGGCCGCGGCGGAGAAGGAGGGCAAGCCGTTCGCCATGCGGGCGGAGCACTTCAACTTCGCCTGGGTGGTCGATTTCCCCATGTTCGCGTTCGATGCCGAGGAGAAGCGGTGGGTGGCCATCCACCACCCGTTCACCGCCCCGGCGGACGAACACCTGGACACGATGGAGACCTCGCCCGGCACGGCGAAGGCGAAGGCCTACGACATGGTGCTGAACGGCT
>JANNVG010001181.1:0-2112 GCA_031414395.1 Fimbriiglobus sp. | reverse complement strand
GGATGCCGCCTGTTGGAACCGGGACCGCCGTGACGGGGTGGTTTGCTCACACCCGGTCACTGCGTTCCCGGTTCTACACCCGGTCACTACGTTCCCGGTTCCAATGGAACACCCCCTCTTCTCCGTCCTGGTCGTCGCCTTCAACGCCCGCGAGCACCTGCCCGCCTGCCTGCTCGCCCTCGCCCGTCAGACGCTCCCCCGCGAGCACTTCGAGATCATCCTGCTCGATAACGCTTCCGCCGACGGGTCGGCCGACTTCGCCGAACAACACCCCGGCGTGACGGTGGTGCGGCTGCCGCGGAACGTCGGCTTCGCCGAGGGGAACAATCGCGCCGGTCGGCACGCCCGCGGGCGGGTGTGGGTGCTGCTCAACCCCGACACCATCCCCGACCCGTTCTGGCTGGAAGAGGTGGCGCGGGCGGTCGCCGAGCACCCCGGCTGTGCGATCGCGTGCAAGCTGGTGCTGGCCGACGACCCGGCGCGGCTGAACAGCGCCGGGCTGTTCCTGTTGCGAGACGGCCGCGGGGCCGACCGCGGGTTCCGCCAGCCGGACGACGGCCGGTACGAGGGCGGGGGCGAGGTGTTCGGCGGGTGTGCGGCGGCGCTGGCCGTGCCCGCTCCACGTCCGGGCGAGCGGCTGTTCGACCCGCGGCTGTTCTTGTACGCGGAAGATCTGGAATGGGCGTGGCGGTGGCGGCGGGCCGGGCGGCGGGTGGTGTTCTGTCCGCGGGCGGTGGTGCGGCACAAGGTGGGGGCGGGGGAGGAGTCGGCGGCGCACGCCTTCTACTCCGAGCGGAACCGGGCGCTCGTGTGCCTGCGGTGGGGCGATCCGGTCACGGCGGTGCTGGCGGCGGTGGGATTGATGGTGCGGGCGGCGCGGGCGGTGGCGTTCGCCGTGCTGAAGCGGCCGAAGGGGAAGCACTGGCGGGCCGTGCTGCGGGCGGCGGTCGATTTTTGGCGACACGCACCGTCGGTGTTGTCGGAACGGGCACAAGGCGGATGAAAGCCGACCTCACGCAGAGCCGCAAAGACGCAGAGAAAGAAGGGCAAACCGAGGACGGCCTTTGAACACTGGTCTCATGTTTCCTCTGCGTATTTGCGGCTCTGCGTGAGACACTCTGGTTCCTCACTGTGCCCTCGGCGGTGAATCGCCTTCCGTTCTACAATACCCGCATCGTGCCGAGGCCGTGCCGATGCCCCCACCCGATCGCGTGCTGAACATCCTCCGGCGGGCGGGCGACCACACCCGCGCCACCCCCGGCCGGCACGGTCACCTGGTCCACCTGCAAGGCTGCACCGAGGTGGTCGTCGGCGGCGACATGCACGGCCACCTGGCCAACTTCCTCGCGGTCATGAAGGCGGCCGACCTCGCCGCCCACCCCACCCGTCACCTGGTGTTGCAAGAGGTGATTCACAGCGAACACTTCTTCTACCCGAACGGCGGGGACAAGTCTCACCAGTTGGTCGACCTGTACGCCACGCTCAAGTGTCAGTTCCCGGAGCGGGTCCACTTCCTGCCGGGCAACCACGAGATCGCCCAGATGACCGGCCGGCAGGTGGCGAAGGGCGGGCAGTCGCAGAACTCGCTGTTCGTGCTCGGCGTGCAGGCCGCTTACGGCGATTCGGCGCCCGACATCTGCCGCGCGTACAACGACCTGTTCCGCGCCAGCCCGCTGGCCGTGCGAACGCCGAACGGCGTGCTGTGCTGTCACACGCTGGTGCCGGCCAAGTGGCTGCCCACGTTCGACCCGATGCGGCTGCTGGACGAGCGGTACGACGACAAGGAGTACGCGCCGGGCGGGGCGGTGTACGGCCTCCTGTGGGGGCGGGACACGTCGGCGGAGGTGGCCGACGCCTTCTTGCGGAAGATGGACGCCGATCTGGTGGTGACGGGGCACATCGCCACCGACGACGGGTTCGCGGCGCCCAACCCGAAGCAACTGATCGTGGACTGTGCCCACACGCCGGCGGCATATGTCAAGTTCGCCGCGGATCGGCCCATCACGCACGCGGAGTTGGTGGCGGGCGTGGTGGTGATTTGAGTCGGACGGCTGGAACGGGTGGCCGACTCTCGCCGAGAGTCGGACGGGGGCCGATACATGGGAAGCCGGC
>JANNVG010001180.1:0-13741 GCA_031414395.1 Fimbriiglobus sp. | reverse complement strand
CGTCGAAGTGGTTGTCGCGGTCAGGCACGTACCCGAACAGCGGCTTGATCTTGGCCCACTCCTTCACCACGTCGAACCCGCACACGGTGACACTGCCGGCGGCCGGCGTCCGCTGGCCGATGAGCACGCGGAGGGTGGTGGACTTGCCGGCGCCGTTCGGCCCGAGCAGGCCGAACAGCTCGCCGGGGCGGATGCCGATGGTGAGGCCGTCGACGGCGGTGAAGGCGCCGTACTGCACGCGGAGGGCGTCGATGCGAATGGTGTCGGGCATGGCGGAAGTCATGGCACCGCAAGTGGACGGAGAAGGCCGAAGTGAGTGTAGGTCGAGAAACGCGATCAGGTCGCCCGACGGGCGGAACGTGCCGCGAGCCGCACGGCACCCAAGTGATCGGGTGCCTGCAGCTCGTGGTGTCATCGGTGTTGGTTAGTACCGCTTGATCGTCTGCGTCACGTTCGGCGGGTCGAACCCGCCTGACACCGGCGGCACGACCGTCGGGTAGCCCGGCACGCTGCCCGGCGGGGCGGGCGGGGCCGGCGGCACGGCCCACGCGCCGACCGGCGAGGTCGGGTCGAAGTTCGGCGGCAGGTTCACTGGCATGGCCGGGCCACTCACCCCGCCCGGCGTGGTGGGCAGCGCCGGCACGCTGCCCGGCACGTAACCCACCGGCGGCAGGGCGGGGCGGGCGGGCGGCACGGCCGTCACCGGCAGCGGCGGCAGCGCGGCCGGCGGTTGCTGCTGCGGTTGTGGCGGGTTGAACGCCCCGTGCTGAATCCGCGACTGCCGCTCGGACGCCGGCACATAGCTGGCCGACGCCGGCTGGTACGCGGCCGGGGCGGTGGCGGTGTACCCCGCTTGGGCCGGCCACGTCTGCTGCATCTGCCCTTGCTGCGGTTGCGGTTGCTGTTGCGGGCGTAGCGGCTGACCAGTGGCCGCAGCGACGGTCGGCGGTTGAATCGATCCGTCCGGCTGCTTCGTCCACCCGTTCGGCACCGACTGCCCCGGCGGCAGGGCCACGGCCGACACGTTCAGCGTCTCGCCGTGCGGCCCGCGGATGGTCGCCTGCGGGCGGTCCGGGGTGAACTGCATGGGCGGGGGCAGTTGCGGGGTGGTCGTCGTCGGCGGGGCCGGGCCGGTCGGCGGGGCGGCGAACGGGTTGAGGCCGGCCGGCGCCACCGGGCCGGGCGTCAGGCCACCCGTGGGCATCACCCCGCCGGTCGGCGGGCCGCCGGCGTTGACGGTGCCGTTCGCCTGCGGGCCGGTCAGCGGGGCGCCGAACCCGCCGCGGGCCATGTCGCGGGCCACGTTCGGCATCCCTTTCATCGCCACCGGGGCGGTCGGCTTGGCGTCCTCTTTCTTCAGCCACACGTTCGACTGCTCGCCGGCCGGGGTGAAGTCGAGCAGGAGGGTCTGCGGCGGGCCGGGCAGCGTCGGCTCTTTGGCCGGGTCGCCCTTCGGCTTGTACTGCGTGCTGATGCGGAGCTGGGTCACGTCCTTCCAGTTCGGCGGGTACGGCAGGAACAGCGCGTAGCAGTCGCCGAACCGCTCGTCCTTGGTCCGCAGTTTCCGCAGGGTGGCGGCGTCGAAGTGCCAGATCTCGGGCACGGCCGGCGACTGGCCGGGCGGGCGGGCGGTGATGTCGTCGGCCATCACGTACAGGTCGCCGTTGGCGTCGGTGAAGTGGCCGCCGGCGGCGATCAGGTACAACTGCCCGGACAGGCCCGCGCCCAGGACGCCGTCCTTGCTCGGGTCGGGCAGGTGCTGCACCTGCGGGTTGAACGCGCACACGATCTGCGTGGCCGGCTCGCTCTTCACCCAGCCGGCGGGCAGCACGTCCTTCAGGCGGAGTGCCCGCGGGCCGGTGCAGCCGACGCCGGCGAGCAACCCGACGGCGGCGAGTACGATGAGGCCACCCCCCCAGACCCGCCCCGCCCCCCCCAGGGCGAGTGCGATCCGCGACCGAATCCGTTCCATGGCGTGGCCCTCCTGGCCGCGTATTGGGCGAACCCCGGCGTCTTGCCGGGGTGTGGTGAGTAGGCCCCCCGACCTCCGCACCGAATGACGACCGAAGACCTCACCCCCCAGCCCCCTCTCCATGTCATGGAGAGGGGGTGTTCAAGTTGCGAGAGTTCATCCACGCTGGCGCACGAACCCGGCACGACTTCGTCTTGAACACCCCCTCTCCATGACATGGAGAGGGGGTCGGGGGGTGAGGTCCGGTCCAACGTCGTCACTTGTTCCAGACCGGCTGCTGCGGGGTGGCCGGCATCATCGCCGGCTGTTGCTGCTGGTACGCGGCCGGGTTGACGGTCGGCAGGATCGGCTGTTGCGGCGGGGCCGAGACCGGCACGCCGGGTGCGTTCGCCGGCACCTGATACTGCTGCGGGGCGGTCGGCGGCACGGCCGAGGTGGACCCGTTGCCGAAGGTCGGCGTACTCGACGGCCAGCCCGGAGTGGGCGGGTAGAGCGGCTGCGTGGGCGAACTCGGCGGCAGCACGGTGGTGCCCGGCGGTGGCGCGTACACCGGGGCGAAGCCCCCGCCCGACACCGGCAGGTAGCCCGGCGCCCCGCCGTCCGGGGCGCAGTTGGCCCCGCCGTTCCCGCGGATGGTGTCCGGATTGATGCCGGTGACGTTCGCCACGTCCTTGATGCTCCAGCTCATCTTGCGGGCTTCGTCGGCGAACACCCGCCGCATGTCGCTCGGGCTGCGCATCACCTTCGGGGTCATGATGAACACGATCTCCCGCTTCTGCTGCGTCTGGCTGCGGAAGCGGAAGGCCGCCCCCACCCACGGCAGGTCGCCGAGCACGGGAATCTTGTTCTCACTCTTCTGGTCGCTCTTGCGGATCAGCCCGCCGAGCACCACCGTCTCGCCGTCGGCCGCCAGCACCGTGGTTTCCACCGTCTGCGTGTTGACGGCGAAGGCGAAGATGCCCGGTTGCACCTGCACGGTGGTCGGGACGGCGTCCGACACCTGCGGCTCCACCCGCATGAGTACGCTGTTGTCCGGCCCGATCCGCGGCGTCACCCGCAGCACGATGCCGATGTCCCGGTAGTCGATGATGGTCTGCGTCACCCCCAGGTTGACGGTGGTGCCGGTGATGATCGGGAACTGCTGGCCCACCTGGAAGAAGCCGGTCTGGTTGTCGGTGAGCGTCAGGCTCGGCCGCGACAGCACGTCCACCCGCCCCTGCGCCTTGAGCGCCCGGATGAGCAGGCTGAACGAGTCGCTCGACGCTGACAGGAGCAGCCCGCCCACGCCCGACGTGCCCGCCCGGTTGACGCCCAGGTTGCCCAGCCCCTGGAAGCCGACCAGCCCCGGCGTCGTGTTGGTGGTGTTCGGCAGCACGGCGGTGGAGTTGAAGTTGTACCCGGCCGCCCCCGACCCGGCCCGCTGGAACAGGACGTTCGACTGCAACCCGAGTTCGACGCCGAACTCCTCGTTGTTCGTCAGCGACACCTCGGCGATGAGCACGTCCACGTGCACCTGCGGCGGGGCGGCGTCCACCGCCTGCAGCAGCCGCAGGATTTCCGGCATCATGGCCGGGGTGGCGCTGATGAGCAGTTGGTTGGTGATCGGCTCGGCGGTGATCAGCACCTGGCGCTGGGTGAACGTCACGCTCGCCGTCGGCTGCACGGCCTGGATCTGCGTCACCTGCGTGCTGAGGAACGTGGTGAGCGCGCCGGCCACGTCGGCGGCGGCGGCGTTCCGCAGCTTCACCACCTCGGTGACGAACGCCGGGGCAGTGCTGTCTTCCAGCTTGGCGATGACCGCCCGCACCAACTCCAGGTCGTTCTGACTGCCGGCCACGATGAGCGAGTTGGTCCGCACGTCGGTGGTCAGCCGCAGGTCGATGAGCGACGCCCCGTCGCTCGGCGTGCCGGTGAGCGTGAGCAGCGGGCGGGTGGCCCCCTGCGCCGTGCCGGTGCCGATCCCGCCGAGGCCGCCGCCCTGCCCCAGCCCGCCCCCACCGGCCCCCTGCTGTCGGCTGAACAGCGTGACGAGCAGGTTCTGCACCTGGGTGGCGTCCGCCTTCTTCAACTGGAACACGTTCACGTAGCTCTTGGCCGCGGCCACGCCGTCCAGTTCGTTCACCAGCGCCTCGACCAGCTTCATCGTCTTCTCGGGCGCGGTGACGATGATCGCGTTGATCCGCACGTCGGGCGTGATGTGAACGTCTTCCAGCAGGCCGGACTCGAACACGCCCTTGGCCGAGTCGAACTTGAGCGCGGTCGTCTTCGTCGTCACGCCGGCCGTGCGGGTGAGCGTGTTCGCCGCCCCGCCCACGCCGCCGCCGCCCGCCGCCCCGGTGCCGAACTGCCCGCCGCCTTGCTGTTGCCCGGCCCCGCCGAACCCGCCCTGCGCCCCGCCGAACCCGCCGGCCGCGCCGCCGGCACCACCCGCGGCGGTGCCGCCGCTCTGCGTCTGGCTCAGCCCCTGGGTGTAGATGTTCGACACCAGCGTCTGGTTGATCACCGCGGCCAGTTCGTCGGCGAAGGCGTTCTTCAAGCGGAACACCCGGACGATGTTCGTGGCCGCCCCCTGCACTTCCGCGTCGAGCAGCTTGATGAAGCGGGCGATGTCCTCCTGGTCGGCCGGGCCGGCCTGCACCAGCACGGCGTTGTTGGACGAGTCCACCGTCACCCGGATCTTGTCCGACGAGTCTTGCGGGAAGCGGGACAGGAACAGGTTCAGGATCTGCTGCTGGACGATGCTGGCCGAGGCGTTCTTCAGCAGGTACTGCACCGGTTGGAGCGTCTCCGCCGTGCCGGTGTCGAACATCTCGATCTGCTTCTTCACCAGGTCCAGGCTGGACCGCGGCACGGCCAACAGGATGGCGTTCAGCCGCGGCACCGGGTACAGGATGATGTTGCCGACGGACGAGTTCTGCACGCCGAACCCGCCCTGCCCGCCGCCGAACCCGCCCCCTTGACCGAACGCCCCTTGCCCGCCCGTGCGGGCCTGCGGGAAGGTGACGGACCCCGGCCCGATGACCAGACGGGAGTACAGCACCTGCAACTCGGCCACCACCACGCTGGCGTCCGCCTTCTTCAGCGGCACCACCTCGACGGCCACCTCGATGTCCTTGGCGAAGAACGGCAGCAGGAACGTGATGAGCCGCTTCATGGCATCGATGTCGGCCTGCGTCTTCGCCCGGATGACGAGCGTGCCCAACTGGTCGTTCGACGTCACCTCGACGCTGTCCGGCGGCTTCTCGAAGGTGAACACCCGCGGCTCGCCCGGCTTGGGGGCCACGGGCGGCATCGGCTGGGGTTGGCCCGGCGTGCCCGACTGCGGGGTGCCGGGCACCACCGGTTTGGGCAGTTGCACGCCGCCGGGCGCCGGCGCCTGGACGGCCTGGGCCTGGAGGTACTGCGGCATCGGCGCCGGGTCGGTCCAGGCGGACAGGCGGGTGAACGTGACCACCGGGGGCGGCGCGAACGCCCGCTCCGGGATGTCGCTCGTCCGCGGGCCGGCGTCGCTGATCGGGTAGTCGTACCCCGGCAGGAGATCGACCTCGGGGTCGAACAGGAGCCGGGCCGAAGGGGCATCCATGCCCCCGTATTCAAAAGGGCGCTGCCCTCCACCGCCGTCGGGGTGTGAGGCGCTGATCCGCAGGTCGCTCCGCTGGTTGCGACCGCCACCCCCGCGGGTGCCACCACCGCCCGCACCACCGCGGGTGCCACCGCCCGCACCGCCGCCGCCGAACCCGCCACCACCGCCCGCACCGCCGCGGGTGCCACCGCCACCGCCCAGGCCACCGCCGCCGAACCCACCGAACCCGCCGGTACCGCCACCCAGGCCGCCGCCACCGAGGCCGCGACCGCCGCCGACACCACCGAGGCCGCCGAATCCGCCGCCAGTGCCGCCGCCGAACCCGCCCAGGCCACCGCCTTGACCGCCGAGTCCGCCGAACCCGCCGCCCTGTCCGCCGCGGTTGCCGCCGAACCCGCCCTGCGTGTTCGCCCCGCCGATCGGGTTGGTGGTCGGCCCTTTCCCTTGGATCGACTCGACGAGCGCCTGCATCTGGCTCGGGGCGATGCCGTCGATCTTCAGCACCTCCGTCAGCATCTCGCTGTCTTTGGTGTCCTTGTCCAGTTTCTCGCACAGCTCCTTGATGTCGTTCGCCAGCGCCTCGGTGCAGTCGATGATCACCTGGTTGGAGGCGATGTCGTAGTCCACGTTCAGGGAGGAGCCGGACGCCTGCGCGGCCGGCTGCTGCGGCAGGAACGGGTTGAACGGCTGGGCCGCCGCCTGCGCGCCCCCGCGGCGGGCGCCGCCGGTATAGTTGGCGTACACGTTGCGGATGGTCACCACCATCTCCGACGCCTTGGCGTACTTGAGCGGGATGATCCACCGCTTGGACACCCCGCCTTCCGCCTCCTCGCCGCTGTCGATGGCCTTCTTCAGCAGGTCTTTAATGGTCAGCACGTCGATCTCGCTGGCCTTCACGATGATGAGCGAGTTGCTGCTCTTCTCGGCCACCACCTTCACCCGCCCGGCCTTCGGGTCGGCGGGTGCCGCCCCGCCGCCCAGCCCGAGGAGGGCGAGCGGGTTGAGCGCCGCCCCCAGCCCGCCACCCCCACGGCCACCCTGCGCCGGCGCGGGGGCGGTCTCGTTGAACACCGAGTTGATCACCTTGGCCGCTTCTTCCGACGTGATGTTCTTCAGCCGGATGACTTCGTACCGCTCGGTCGCCTTGTCCCCGCGGGTGTAGAACGACATCAGCTCGTACATGAGCTGCACGTCTTTCGGGTTGTCGCCGGTGATGACCAGCTTGTTCCCGATGACGGTGAGCGTCACGTCCGGCTTCTTCTCCGGATCGACCAGTTGCGCCTTCACCTGCCGCAGGCTGCCGGGGGTGCTGATCCTGTTCGGCGACGGGACCGACGCGCCGCCCGGTCCGGCCGGCGGCCGCATCGGCGTCTCGTCCTTCTTCGGCTTCGGCGGCGGGGCGTTCGGGTTGATCACCCGCACGTCCTTGCCCATCTTGGACGCCATCTCGGCGATGGCCTCGGCGAGCGCGCCGGCGTTCCCTTTGTCCAGGCTCAGGGTGCGAACCCTGGCATCCGGCACCTGGCCGGGGCTAATGCTGTCGAGGATGCCGAGGGCTTTGGCGAAGTCTTCGGCGGCCTTCACCTGCTCGGCCGTGCCGCGGACGACGATGCCGGGGTTGCCGTCCACCGTCGGATCCACCGTCACCCCGCCACCCACGTTCGTTTTGATGGTCGCGGCGGCGGCGGTCAGCGATTCGCCGCTGACGATGGTCGGCAGCACCTTGGTGATGACGCTGCTGACGGCCGGCGGCGGGGCGGTCAAGAACTCCTTGATGGTGAAGTGGTCGGCCTGGTAGGCGTACACCATCACCTGATCGGTGCCCTTGGCCATGGCCACCACGCTCGACCCGGCGAACTCCGGCTTGGACATCAACTGCTTGCCCATCGCCTCGGCGGCCCCGCTGGCCACGGCGTACGTCTCCCACATGGCCTTGCCGGGGGCCGGGCGGGGCTTGTCCCCTTTGTCCAGCTTGTCGATCAGGTCTTTGGCCGCCAGCACCTTGCCCACCGGCCCGGTGATGGTGAGGGCGTTCTGCTCGTCGTCCACGGTGATGCTGATGGCCTGGAACCGCTTGGCGGTGGCCGCCGCGGCCGGCGGGTTCTGCACCCACTGGCCGTTGATCCACTGCCCGCCGCCGGGGGCGGCGGCCGGGGCGGCGTCTTCCTTCAGCAGGGTGCGGAGGGAGCCGGCCACCTCGCTGGCCCGCTTGAACTTGCTCACGTGGGTGTGCTGGTCGTTCTTCTCTTTGTTCGTGTCGTCGATCACCTTGAGCACGAACCGCACGTTGTCGGCCTTGTCCACCATCAGCAGCTTGTCGGTGCCGAACTGGCTCACCTCGCCGAACTTGCTCAGGCTCTTCTTCACCTGCGGGAGCACGTCCTCGGCGTTCAAGGTCACCAGCGGGATGACCATCTGCACCACTTCCGTCTTACCCCGCTTGGCCAGGTCTTCGGCGTTCACCGTCGGCACCCAGATGCGGTCGATCTTCTCCGACGCCGGCACGATGGCGAACGACTGCGCCTTCCGCAGGATGATGTAGTTGTCCAGTTCCAGCCGCTCGTTGAACAGGTCCATCAGCTCGCCGAGCGTGTACTTCTTGTTCGGCAGGGTCTTGAGCGTGCAGGTGCCGGTGGGCGTGTCCTTGCTCAGGAACATCAGCCCGCTTTGCGTCTCCAGCCACTCGAACACCTGCTTCCACTCGGTCTTGTCGAACTTCACCTCGTACAGCTTCTCGGCCTTGGCCGGGTCCGCCTTCGGATCGACGTGCGGCGGCTCGGCCTTCACCGGCGGCGGCGTGACGGGCGGCGTGGGCTGTGCCAGGGCGGACCCGCCCAGGCCGGCGGCCAGCACCGCCGGCAGCCAGCGGCGGAGGGTCCGCCACGGCGCGGGCGTAGACGTGCGATCAGAACCCGTGCGTTGCGGAGTCATGCTTTCCCCCCCATGCGGACCGCGGTCGCGGTGGTGGACGCCCCCGAATCGGTTTCCCGACTCACGTCCGGCGACTACGGCTCGTGTAGATCCGCGAATTCGACGGCGTCAATACCACCAGGGTACACCGCGTGCAACCGAGATTGGGTGAGAAGTGTGCGGTTTTAATCCCGCCCTCATTCGCCAGGGTTGCCCGACCCTCGCCGTTGGGTCAGTCGGGCGGCTCCTCAACCGCGAACCGGGGGCGAAGGTGGTGGAACTGAAACTCATCCCGGCGGGAGTGCGCTCGAGTATTGTCAGTCGGGTCCTTGCGACCTTGTAGGGCGGGCGAGACGGGCGCAGCCCGGCGACCCCCGCCGAACGTGGGCGCGGCGGGGGTCGCCGGCGACGCGCCGGCTCGCCCGCCCTACCTCGAACGGCGTTCCGCCACAACGACTGACTGAAAATGCGCTACCGGCCGTGGGCGATGCGGGGGCCGAAGCGGGCGGAGAGTCGGTGGACGACGGCGGGCGGCAGGTGGGGGCGACAGTCCTTCACCGACAGGTAGCCCAGCCCGCGGTCGAGCGCTTCGGCCAGTCGCACGACACCCGATTCGGTGAGCGGGTTGCCGTCGAGGAACAGCGCCCGCAACCGCCCGACCAGCGGCGACGTGGCCAGTGCCGCCGCCCCAGGGTCCGAGATGGAGACGCGGTTCAACACCAACTCCCGGAGCGCCGGCAGCGCGTCGGTGCGGGCGATTGCCGCCGCCCCGGTGTCGCCCACCCCGGTGCCCGACAGCGAGAGCACTTCCAGGTGCTCCCACCCCTGCCCGTTGGTCAGCCAGCCCAGCCCGTGCGTGCGGGTGGTGTCGAGGGCCAGGCGGGTGAGCCGCGTGCGGAACCAGTTGGAGATGCCGGCGGCGTGTAGGGCGTCGGCCGCTTCCGGCTGCCCGCGGGTGCTGACCGTCAGTTCGCGGAGGGCGTCGAACCCGTGGTCGGCACGACTGAGCAGGCGGGCCAGGTGCGGCAGGTCGTACAGGGTGAGGGCGGTGAGCTGGTGCCGCAGCGCGGACGTGCAGAGGGTGTCGAACAGTACAGCCCCCGGCGCGGCGTCCCCGCCCCACACCTCCGGGGTGACGGTGAACTCGCGGACGCCGGGGAAGCGGGCCGCGTCGCACAGCAGTTCGGCCACCGTCCGCACCTCACCGCCCGTCTCGATGAACTGCGCGCTGAGCTCCCGCACCCGCCCCAGGTGCGGGCCGTCGAACCGATCCCACCCGAAGGGCGTGGTAGGCAGCGTCAGGTGCAGTGTGTGGAGCGGCTCGGCGGCCATGGCGGCGGCGAGGGAGGCGGAATCGGGCAGGCGGGCCGGGTGCAACTGGAGGGTGTCGATCAGCCCGCCGTTCAGCAGGGCGGACGCCACGCCGAGGTGGGAGTGGTGGGAAACGACCACCCCGCCGTGGGGCTGCACCGCCCAGCGGTCCTGGGTCGGGCCGAACGCCGGCAGCGGCTGACCGAGCGGTTCGTACACCGGCCGCAGCCATGCCAGGAGGTTGGCCTGGAACAGTTCCCGGAGGCGGGCGAACTTGGCCGGGTCGGTCGTGGGCGGGGACGCGGTCAGTTCGCGGGAGTACGCCACTTGCAGGCGGACGAACTCGGCCCGGTCGGGGTCGTTGTTCTCGTCCAGCCAGTCGGCGAACACCAGCCTGGGCAGGTCGTCGTCCGGGGCAGTGGCGACGGCGGCGACGAACGCGGCGCGGTCGGGCATGGGAAGGCCCCCAAGTGCTCTGCTCGCTCCGCGAGCGGGTTCCGAAGCCCGATCGCGGAGCGAGCAGAGCACGTCAGGCCGGCACGATGAAGATGCGGAACAGGCGGTCGAGCGGCGTCTGGTCGGGGCGGCGGAGGGCGGCGAACGCCATCAGCCCGAGCAGGACGATGCCGAACAGCCACAGCACCGTGCGGGTGTACACCCAGTACGGCTGGTACACCTGGAGGGCGATGACGGCGAGCAGCACCAGCAGCAGGGGCAGCCACACCAGCACCGCCCGCAGCCCGCACACCCACACGGACGCCGGCCGCCCGTCCCGCCGCACGAACGCCAGCCCGCCCACCCAGCGGGCGATGCCCCCGCGGAACATGAGGGCGAACAGCGGGAACCAGACGAGCGGCCACTGGGCGATGACACACGCGAACACGACACCGATGACGCGGGTGGCCCCCTTCAGTTCCGCCCCCATGTCCTCATCCTCCGCCGACCCCGTCGCGCCCGGCGGTTTCGACTCCATGTCGGACAGCAGGATGCTCACGTCGATCAGGTCTCGCGGGTTCGTCCGCGAGCGGGTGAGTTGGGCGGACGTCTGTTCGACGAACGGGCGGAGCAGGCTCAACTCGACCGGGTTCAGCCGGCGGTCGAAGTCGTCGCGGGTGGCCTGCCGGCGGGCCACCTGGGCCTGAAGTGCGGCCGTCGTCTCGCCCGCCCGGTCTTCCGACAGGTACTTCTCGAACCGTTCCACCCGCCGCTTGCCGGCGTCGTCCCCCGCCTGTCCGCGGGCCGTGGCGATCCACTGCAGCCGCTCCTCCGGGGTGTCGAGCGTGTCGGCGAGTCCCTGCCGCTCGGCCGCTTCCATGTGGGTGATGAACGCCGGGATGAAGTTCACCATGGTGGCCAGCAGGAACATCTGGATCAGCCAGAAGCCGCACAACAGGGCGGTGGCCGACAGGTGCCCGGCCCTCATGCCGGTCGTCACCTCGGGCGGGTGCTGGCGGTTGTCGTGCAGCTCGGCGTGCAGCTCGGCCAGCGTGTCGAAGCGGTCGGTCATCAGGTCGGTGGTGATGGCCGCCGCCTTGTTCGGCAGCGGGGCGAACACCGGCACCGTGCTCGTCCGCGGTCGCCCTTCCAGCATGGTCGTGGTCACCCGCCGCAGGAACTGGAACGGATCGGACGTGCCGCTCGGGTAGCGGGTGCGGGTCTCGCCGACGGCCACCTCCTTGCCCGTCGGCAGCGGGAAGTCGAGCACCTGCACCCGCCCGCTCGGCTCCACCCACACCTGATCGGGCGTCACCATCGGTGTGGCCGAGCCGTCCTTTTCGCTCTCGATCAGTTCGGCCGTCAGTTGCTCCAGCACCCCGCGGGCGTCGGCCCACGTCAGCCGCTTCTGCTCGCTCACCACGTCGGTGAGTGGCGCGCCGGCCGGGGCCACGTATGCCACCCACGCCCGCTCCCCGCCGCCCCACTCGACGGCCCCGTGCCCGACCGCCCGCAGCCGTGCCGGTCGCACCGTCGGCTCGTCGAACCGCGAGTCGTCGCCCGCGCCCGGCGGCTCGATGCGAATGATCACCCGCCGACCCAGCGACTCGTCTTCGCCCACCCACACCTGCCCGCCGTCGTCCACGTCGCACAGCTTGCCGGCCACCTTGAACAGCCCGATCTGCGCGGGCAGGGGCACGGCCGACGGCATCGTGCGGTCGAGCGGGTTCGGGTGCGCGCTCACCAGCCGCGAGCGGCGGGCCGGCGGGCGCTTCTGCACCACCCGCGTGTTGGCGGCCAAGTCGTGCAGGCCGCGGTTGCCCAGCTTCGTCTTCCGCAGTTGGAGGAGCAGCACGCCGAAGCTGACCAGCAGGCACAGTGGGAAGAACACCACCCACAGCCTGAAGTCGCCGAGCAGTACGGCGGCGAGTATAGCCAACAGCGTCGGCACCATCCAGACGGCCTGGAAGGTGAGCGCGCGGACGAACCCCCACGGCACCCCCGGCGGGCCGGTCTGCCCCACCCGTCGCACCCGCAGGCGGAACAGGTACTTGCCCGGCGTGGCCCCGTACACCCCTTCGAACAGGGTGAAGTAGAGCAGGCGGAACACCATGTCGATGGCCATGCTGTCGAACTGCGAATCCGTCGGATTCACCCCAAATAGGACCGAGCGGAGGAAGTCCACCGGCAGCAGCACCATGTACCCGATCACCAGGTCGATCAGGTACGCCAGCACCAGCGACCGCACGCCGGCCGGCGACTGGTTCTGCGGCAGCACATCCGCCAGCGCGTCGCGGAACTCTTCGAGCGCCTGGAACCGCCGCGTGCGGTCCCGCTCCAGTCCCTTCAGCACCGCCCGCTCCAACTCCGCCGGCACCTCCGGCCGCCTCGGGCGGAGCGGCGGGGCCGGCTCCGAAATCGCCTTCGCCAGCACCGCCGTCAGGCTGTCGTGCTGGTGCGGCGCCTGCCCGATCAGCAGGTAGTAGAGCGTGGCCGCCACCGAGTACACGTCCGAGTCGTACCCCACCGGCTCGTGCCGGATCTGCTCCGGCGGGGCGAACAGCACCGTGCCCAGGAACGTGCCCGAGTGCGTCAGTTGCTTGCCCGTGTCGTTGGCCAAACTCTTGCTCAGCCCGAAGTCGCCCACCTTCACCCGCCCGTCGCTCGTCATGAAGCAGTTGCTCGGTTTCACGTCGCGGTGAATCACCCCCAGCCGGTGCGCCTCGATCAGCCCGTCGATCACGTCGAGCATGGACTCGACCGCCTCTCGCACGGGCAGCGGCCCGCGCTCGTCCACCTCGTCCTTCAGCGTGCGACCGGGCATCAACTCCATCACGATGAACGGCCGCCCGTTGTCGGTGTCCGCCCGCAGCACGAACACGCACCGCGGGTGCGACAACTGGCTGGCCAGCCGCCCCTCCTGGCGGAACCGTTCGACCGACGCCGGGTTCGTGGTCAGCCGCCGACTCAGCAGCTTCACCGCCACCCGCGTGCCGGTGTTCGGGTCTTCCGCCTCGTACACCTGCCCCATGCCCCCGCTGCCCAGCGCCTTCACCAGCCGGTATCCGCCGATGCGGGCCGGTGCCGCGTCGCGCGTCGGCGGGTCGGGGTCGGACGGGTCGGCCTCACCGGAGCGGGTGTTGGCGAAGTCGCCCGCCTCTTCCGGCGGGGCCGAGAGCAGTTGGTGAACGGGCGACGGCTGCACCGGGCGGATGATGGTCTCGTCGTGGACGACCGGCTTCAGCCGCTCGCCGCAGTACATGCAGAACGACGGCACCTCACCGGGGTTGCCGGAGTCCGAGAGGGAGCGCGAGCAGCGGGGGCAGTTGAGTGACATAGCCGTCCGCGGGCGAGCGGAGAGTGTGAACGGGTGTTCGCCCGCCCGGTCGGGGAATTATGCGAAACCGCCGACAAAACTCAAGCCGAGTGGCGACCGCCACGCACGCCGGCCCGACCGACCGACCGACGGCACAACCGCCACTCAACCCCAACGGGGTCGTTCAGGTCTTGTCGGGCGGGTCGAGCGGCCG
>JANNVG010001179.1:0-11043 GCA_031414395.1 Fimbriiglobus sp. | reverse complement strand
CGGTGAACTCGCTCGTGCTGACCGACGACCTGCCGCCTTCGATGCAGATCGTCGGGCGGACGAGCGCCCGCATGGCCGCCTTCCTGGCGGCGAGCGGACTGGGCAACAACGTGTTCAGCGCGGCCAGCAGCGGGGGCAGTGCGCTCACCACCGCCCCGGACGGCACCGTCAGCTACGCCTTCGGCAACGTGACCGGGGTGGCCGGCACCGACGCCGCGTTCGAGTTCGACTTCTTCGTGCCGCGGGACAACAGCAGCGGCCAGGAGATCCTGCCGCAGCCGACCAACCCGCTGCCCAACCCGGCCACCGGCACGGACAGCGTGACGGACACGAACACGGCCCGCACGGCCGGCACGTGGACCCCGCTGGACACCCGCGACGCGGCCAACCAGAACGTGGCCAAGGCCGCCCCGGACAACGGCCCGCACACCCTGCAAGAGCACTCGCTGGCCACGCAGAAGTCGTCCGCTCTGATCGACCTGACGAGCGGCAACCCGACCACCGCCGTCCGCCCCGGCCAGACGCTCGTGCGGTACGACCTCGACTTCCAGGTGTCGGACTACTACGCCTTCCAGAACGTCACCCTGCAAGACCTGCTCGGCGACGGGCACCGCCTGTTCGTCGGCACGTTCGGCGCGGGCCAGTCGGCCGCGCCCACCCTGCAAGTGACGAACGCCTTCGCCAAGGGGTCGCCCGGCTCGCGGTCGAACCTGTCGGCCGCCGCCTTCGCCGACCCCGGCAGCATCCAGTACCGCCAACTGTTCACCGCCGGGGCCGACTCCGACCCGACCGGGTACGCGGCGGGTGGCCCCGGCACCGCGGTGTTCAACAACCTGGCCCCCATCTCGCTCGCCTCGACCAACCCGTACGACGGCTCGACGTTCCTCCAGTTCAACATCTCGCAGGAGCTGGAGCGGCGGCTGCCGGCCGGCGACGGGGTGCTCGTCGGCGGTGACATCGGCAACAACGGCACGGGGCCGAACAACAACGGCGTGGGCAGCCAACTGTTCGGCGGCACCACCGGCCGCATCACCTTCTACGCGCTCATCACCGAGGAGTACAGCGACGTCTTCCAGGTGGCCAACGGGGGCACCGGCGACCCGTCCATCGACCAGGGGGACACCATCCGCAACCGGGTGCCGCTCGACTCGTCGGCGACCGCGACGGCCGCCGGTGGGCCGTTCACCGGCATCCGCGGCGACCAGCTCGCCCCGGCGACGATCAACGCGCCCGCGCCGACCGTCATCGGCGTGGGCACCGACGACACGGCCGCCGCGCTCGTCGTCCCCCGCGGCATCGAGACGAAGAGCGTGTACGCCATCAACAACACGGTCATCGCCACGCAGACGGCGGGCGAGACGGTGTTCAGCGTGCAGGCCGGCGACCGGGTGACGTACAAGCTCACCTACGACCTGCCCATCAGCCGGTTCGAGGGGCTGCGCCTGGTCGACTCGCCGCCCCTGCCCGTCTTCCGCGTGGGCGCGGCCGGCCAGTACACCTTCGACCGCACCAACGACAACTCGTTCTCCCGGTACGAGATCGAGGTGGCGTCGGACGACACCTTCTTCAGCACCTTCGGCGCGTTCCCGAACCCGACGATCACCACCGACACGGTCGAGAACAGCGTCTCGATCGACTTCGGCGACTTCGACGACGTGCAGGACCGCTCGACCCGCATCTCCCTGCTCATCACCCTGCCGGTCGGGTCCGACTCGTTCATCGACGACCTGTTCCTGACCAACCAGCTGCGGATCTACGAGGGGTCGACCGTCACCGGCATCACGACGGAAGAGGACCTCCGCCGCATCGAGCTGGTCCGCCCGCAGGTGGGCGTGGATAAAGGCATCGTCGGCTTCGGCGGCACCGGCCGGACCCTCGGCGGCATCGGGTTCACCGCCCCGAACGAGCCGCCGGCGGGCGCGTCCACGCCGGCGTTCACCGGCACCGTCGACACGGCGAGCGACGCCGACGCCATCGGTGCTGCGAACGTGGCCGCGGCCGACGGCGTGGACGCCGGCGACCGCGTGCGGTACGCCATCGTGGCCCAGAACGCCGGCCGCGGCGACGCCTTCAACGTGGTCATCGAGGACCAGATCCAGCCGGGGTACGTCATCCCCGGCACGTTCGCCGGGCTGAACCTGAACGTCCGCCGCGGCGACGGCACGCTGCTGACCAACTCCGCCGAGGTGCAAGGGTTCGCCCGCGTGGCCACCACCGCCGCGCTCGCCGGCAGCGGGATCGCGTTCAGCACGGCCGCCGGCGGCACCTTCACGAACGTGACGCGGCTGCTCGACGGCATGGCGATGAACCTGGGCGACGCCGTGCTGGTCAAGAACCAGGGCACCGCCTCGCAGAACGGCGTGTACGTCGTTTCCGCCGTCGATCTGGCGGCCGACTCGATCACCCTCGTCCGCGCCGCCGCCTTCGACACCGCCGGCGAGCTGTCCGGGGCGTTCGTCGCCGTCATGGCCGGCACGTCCGCCGACCGCTACTTCCAGGCGTCCGCCGTCCCGACGCTGAACGTCTCGCTCGTCCTGTACACCCTCCAGGCGGCGACGCAGGACTACTACGCCATCTACGATTCGACAAGCGGCGCGTTCCGCCTGCTCCTGTCGGACAACTACACGGCCGGCAACGTGAACGCGGGCGGGCAGTCGCTCGACGACCGCTCGGGCGGGCTGAGCCGCGGCGAGTCGGTGCCGAGCGTGTTCACCGGCGACACCCCCGTCGCCACCGCCATCACCAACGGGTCGAACACGGTCGTCGTGCAGTACGACCTGGTGCTGGCGGCCAACGTGGCCCCGAACCAGAACATCGTGAACACCGCGGCGGTGACGAACCTGACCACCGGGGAGGAGAGCGGCGATCTGACCGACTCGGCGGTGGTGCCCGGCGCCACCCAGCCGAGCGACCAGGCCACGGCCGTCGTCGCCGTGCCTCAGCAGACGAAGACGCTCATCGGCACCAGCCACACCGCCACCGGCAACGTCGCCCTGAACCAGGCGACCATCGGCGAGTTCGTCACCTACGAGCTGGTGCTCACCATTCCCGAAGGCCAGACGCCCGGCGCGAACGTGCTCGACCAACTCGACGAGGGGCTGGAGTTCATCGACATCTTGACCGTGTCGCTCAGCAGCAGCTCGCTGTCGTCGTCGAACGGCCTCACGTTCGCCAACAACGGCGCGACCAACGCGACGACGCTCACCACGAACACCGGCCTGAGCGGGTCGAACAACAGGAACGTCACGTTCACCTTCGGCACGCTGACGAACAGCAACCTCGACAACGCGACGGGCGAGACGATCACCATTCGTTACCGCGCGCGGGTGCGGAACGTGAACAGCCTGCCGGGTGACGCCGACGGCAACCAGGCGGGCGACCTGCGGAACAACTCCGCCCGCCTCCGCTGGACGAACAACGCCACCACCCTGGCCACCGTGTCCGCCAACAACGTCACCGTCGTCGAGCCGGTGCTGACGAGCGTGAAGGACGTGGCCGTACAGAGCGCCGGCACCGGGGCGTACTCGGCCTACGGGCAGAGCGTGCGGGCCGACGCCGGCGACAACATCCGCTACCGCATCACCCTGGCCAACGGCTCGGCCGCCGCCGACACCACCGCCTACGACGTGTCGCTGTCCGACACCCTGCCGGCGGGCTTCTTCGTCGGCGGGGCGGGCGCGTTCAGCCTCGTGTCGGTGACCACGACCGGCAGCGGTCAGGTCCTCCGCAACGGAGCCGCTCACACGCTCACCCTGGCCGACTTCGCCATCACCGCCGGCGTGCTCACCCTCAACACCGCCTTCACCTACGACTTCGAGCCGAACGTGTCGGTGGCGGTGGAGGTGCAGGGGACGAACTTCACCGGGGCGGCCGGCGTGTCGGTGAACAACGTGGCCGACCTGCGGTGGACTAGCCTGCCGGGCGTGGTGACCGGAGAGCGGACCGGGGCGGACGGCGAGGGCACGGGGCTGAACAACTACGCCGACGCCGACAACGCCGTCATCGAGTCCCCGCCGGTCGTCCGGAAGACGATCGTGGTCACGTCCGAGGCGCACACCACGGGGAGCAGCGTGGCCGTCGGCGAGGTGGTCCGCTACCGGCTGGTGGTGTCGGTGCCCGAAGGCACCGTGCGGAACGCCCAGATCCAGGACGTGCTGCCGACCGGTCTGGCCTTCCTGAACGACGGGACGGCCCGGTGGGCGTTCGTCAGCACCGGCGGGAACGTGATCGGTTCGACCGGCATCACCAACATCACCGGCCTGGGCACCCCGACGATCGCTACCGGCGGCATCGACGGCAACCAGACCACCCTGGCCGGGCTGCTCTCGTCGCAAATCGGCGGCACGTTCAACGACGACAACGTCTCACTCACCAGCACCGGGGCGGGCACCGGCGAGGGGGCGATCTTCGCCGACGGGGCGGACGTGTTCTTCCGCTTCGGCGACCTGAGTAACACCGACAACGACGCCGACGCCGAGTACATCGTCATCGAGTTCAACGCGCTGGTGCTGAACGTGACGGGCAACCAAGCCGGCACCACCCGCGACAACCGCACGGCCGTCCTGGTGGACACCGACGGCAACGGGTCGGCCGGGTACATCGACGTGGTGACGGACGCGAACGGCGACGGGGTGGGCAGCGGCGAGGCGACCACCTCGGCCGCCGACCCGAGCAACAACGCCAGCGGCACCCCTGCCCTGTCCGCCCCGGTCACGGTGACGGTCGTCGAGCCGGCCGTCACCGTCGCCAAGTCGGTGATCGGTGCCTCCAGCGGCGACCCCGGCGACACCATCACCTTCGAGATCGTCCTGACCGCCGGCAGCGGGGCCAACACGGCCACCGCGTTCGACGTGGCGTTCGCCGACCTGGTGCCGAGCGGGTTCGAGAACGTGTCCTTCGTCGGCGGTTCGCTCTCCAGCACCGGCACCGTCACCGGCCTGGGCGGGGTCGGGGTGAGCGGGAGTAACGTCACCCTGCGCGTCGGCAGCATGGCCCCCGGCGCGACCGTCACCTTCCGCTTCACCGCCACCATCAACGACAACGGGGCCGCGGCCCCCGCCCCCGGCAGCACCCTGACGAACACCGGGAGCGTCTCCTTCACCAGCCTGCCCGACGGCACCGGCACCACCGTCAACCCCACCGGCTCGAACACGCCGGGCGCGGCCGGCAGCGGCACCGGCGAGCGCACCGGGGCGGACGGCATCGGCGGCGCGCTGAACGACTACGCCGCCGCCGACCCGGCCGACGTGACGCTGAACAGCCACTCCCTGAGCGGGCAGGTGTACTCCGACGCGAACAACAACGGCGTCCGCGACGGCGTCGAGGCGCTCATCACCGGCCAGGCGATCCGTTTCCGGCTGACCGGCACCGACACGGCCGGCAACGCCGTCGATCAGACGGTGACCACGTCCACCGGCGTCTACTCGTTCACCAGCCTGCGGGCGGGCACTTACACCGTCACGCAACTGGACCAGCCGACCGGCTACCTGGACGGCCGCGACACGCCCGGCACCTCCACCCCCGGCACCGCGTTCGGCGGCACCGGCACCGCCGCCACCGACGACCGCGGCACCCCCACCACCCCGCAGCGGGACGCCGACGCCGTCGTCACCGTCGTCATCGGCGGCGGGGCCAACAGCAAGGCGGGCATCAACTACAACTTCGGCGAACTGCAGCCGGCCCAGCTCGGCAACCTCGTGTTCCTCGACCAGAACGGGAACGGCCGTCAGGACGGCGGGACGGAGGTCGGCATCGACGGCGTCCGCGTGGTGCTCACCGGCACCGACGACACCGGGCGGGCGGTGAGCGTGACGGCCGCCACCGCCAGCGGCGGCACCTACCAGTTCACCAACCTGCGGCCGGGCACGTACACGGCCACCTTCGGCAACTCCGACGGCACGACGACCTACACCCGCACCACCCGCGACTCGGGCGTCGCCACCGACGCCACCGACAGCGACGGCGACCCCGCCACCGGCACCACCGGCAGCTACACGCTCGCCGCCGCGGACACCAACCAGACGGTCGACCAGGGGCTGTACGTGCCCGTGTCGCTCGGCAACCGCGTGTACTTCGACCAGGACGGCGACGGCGTGCAGGACGCCGGCGAGCCGGGCATTCCCGGCGCGGTGGTGACGGTCGTGTGGCTCGGGCCGGACGGCACCCTCGGCGGCGGCGACGACCAGACGTTCACCGCCACCACCGGGGCGAACGGCACCTGGGCGGTGGGCAACCTGCCGCCGGGCAACTACCGCGTCACCTCGACGCTGCCGTCGGGCTTCTCGACACTGACCGACAGCTTCGACAACGCCCTCCTGTCGGCGACGAACCCGGTGACGCCCAGCATCACCTCGGGCGTCGACCGCACCGACATCGACTTCGGCTACCGCGGCACCGCGTCGCTGGGCGACCGGGTGTACGTGGACGCCGACGGCGACGGCGTGCGGGACGCCGACGGCAGCGAGCCGGGCCTCCCCGGCGTCACCGTCACCCTCCGGTATGACGCGAACAACGACGGCGACTACGCCGACGCCGACGACGGGCTGTTCACCACGACGACGGACGCGACCGGCGCGTACCTGTTCGCCTCCCTGCCCGCCGGCAACTACCAGGTCAGTGTGTCGGCCGCGGGCGGCAGCGGCGGCGTGCCGGACAACATGGCGCTCACCGACTCGCTCGACGACGCCTCCCTCAATGCGACCGCGAGCGTGACGACGAGCCTGTCGGCGGGCGAGAGCGAGCGGGCCATCGACTACGGTTACCGCGGCAACGCCAGCCTGGGCGACCGCGTGTGGTACGACGCCGACGGCGACGGCGTGCAGGACGCGAACGAACCCGGCATCGTCGGCGCGACGGTGACGCTCACCTGGGCCGGCCCGGACGGCAACCTGGCCACCGCCGCCGACAACGTCACCTTCACCACGACGACCGGGGCCGACGGGGCGTACCTCTTCCAGGGGCTGCCGGTCAACGGCGCGGCCGACGACTACCGCGTCTCGGCGACCGCGCCCGCCGCGTACCCGACCCTCACCGACTCGCTCGATGACAACACGCTCAGTGCGACGGCCCCCGTCACGGTGTCAGTCACCGGCCCCGAGGGCGACCCGCTGAACGACCGCCGCGACGCGGACTTCGGCTTCCGCGGCACGGCCGCCCTGGGCGACGTGGTCTTCCTCGACCAGAACGGGAACGGCCGGCAGGACGGCGGCACGGAGGTCGGCATCAACGGCGTCCGCGTCGAGCTGTTCTTCGACCGCAACGGCGACGGCGACTTCGCCGACGCCGGCGAGAACGTGCCGCTGCTGACGACGACCACCGGCGGCGGCGGGCTGTACGCCTTCAACAACCTGGCGGCCGGCAACTACCAGGTGGCCTTCTCCGCCAGCGACGGCACGACGACCTACACCCGCACCGCGCGCGACTCGGCCGTCGCCACCGACGCCACCGACAGCGACGGCGACGTGACCACCGGCCGCACGGGCACTTACGCCCTCGCCAACGGCCAGACCAACAACGGCGTCGACCAGGGGCTGTACGTGCCGGTCAGCCTGGGCAACCGCGTCTTCTTCGACGCCAACCGCGACGGCGTGCAGGACGGCGGCGAGCCGGGCCTGGCGGGCGTCGCGATCCAGGTGGTGTGGCACGGGCCGGACGGCAACCTCGGCGGCGGCGACGACCAGACGTTCACCACCACCACCGGGGCGAACGGCCTCTGGGCGGTGGGCACGGTGCCGCCGGGCACCTTCACCGTCACCGCGACGCCGACGGGTGCCAGCGGCCTGAACACGCTCACCGACAGCATCGACGACGCCGGCCTGAGCGCGACCAACCCCGTCGTCGTCAGCACCACGTCCGGCGTCGATCGCGACGACGTGGACTTCGGGTACGTCGGCACCGCGTCGCTGGGCGATCGCGTCTGGCTCGACCTCGACAGCGACGGCGCGCAGGACGCCGGCGAGCCGGGCATTCCCGCCACCCCCGTCACCCTCCGCTGGGCCGGCAGCGATGGCACCTTCAACACCGCCGACGATGCCGTCCTCACCACGACGACCGGCCTCGACGGCGCCTACCTGTTCGACCGCCTGCCGGCCGGCAACTTCCGCGTCTCGGTCGGCACCGCGGGCACCAACCTGGCGGCGACCTACGACCTCGACAGCGGCACCACGTCGCCGGACAACACCGCCGACACGACGCTCACCGCGGCGCAGAATCGCACCGACGTCGATTTCGGCCAAATCGGGAACGCCAGCCTGGGCGACCGCGTGTGGTACGACGCGGACGGCGACGGCGTGCAGGATGCCGGCGAGCCGGGCATCGCCGGGGCGACCGTCACCGCCACCTGGTTCGGCACCGATGGCGTGCTGGGCGGCGGCGACGACATGACCTTCACCGTCACCACCAACGCCACCGGCCAGTACCTGTTCACCGGCCTGCCGGCGAATGCCCTGAGCGGCGGCACCCCGAACTACCGCGTGCAGACGACCGCCCCGGCCGCCTTCCCCACTTTCACCGACTCGCTGAATAACGGCCTGCTGTCGCCGGTCAACCCGGTCGACGTGCAGGTGTCGCCGACCGAAGGCGACCCGCTGAACGACCGCACCGACGTGGACTTCGGCTACCGCGGCACCGCCGCCCTCGGCGACACCGTGTGGCTGGACGACAACGGCAACGGGCGGCAGGACGGCGGCCCCGAAGTGGGCATCGACGGGGTGACGGTCGAGCTGTTCTTTGACACCGACAACAACGGCGCCTTCGAGCCGGGCGAGCTGGCCACCCCGCTCGTCACCACCACCACCACCGGCGGCAACTACTCGTTCCCGAACCTGGCGGCCGGCAACTACCGCGTGCGGTTCGGCACCACCGCCGGCGGCACCACCTACGGCCGCACGGCCGCCGACTCGCCGGTGGCGGCCGACGCCACCGACAGCGACGCCGACACCGCCACCGGGTTCACCGGCGACTACACCCTGGCCAACGGCGACAACAATCCGACTGTGGACGCCGGCCTGTACGTGCCGGTGACCATCGGCGACCGCGTGTGGTACGACACCAACGGCGACGGCACGCAGGACGCGGCGGAAGCCACCCTCGGCATCCCCGGCGTGGTGCTGGTGCTCGACTACGCCGGCCCGGACGGCACGTTCAACGAGGCCGGCGACGTGTACGGGCAAGCCACCGCCACCACCGACGCGAACGGCAACTACTCGTTCACCAGCCTGCGGCCGGGCACGTACCGGGTGCGGGTGCAAGACGCCACCGTGCCGGTGCCGTCGCTCGGGTACACCACCGCCGGCGGGGACACCCAGGGCAGCGTCACCACCAGCGGGGTGAACGACCCGGCCCGCGACTTCGGCGTGCGGGGCAACGGCACGGTCGGCGACACCATCTTCCTCGACGTCGACAACAACAGCCTGCCGAGCAGCAGCGAAGCGATCCAGGGCGTGCGGGTGTACCTGTCCGGCGACCTGGACGGGGACGGCACCGTCGAAGCCAACGAGACGCTGACGACGACGACGAACGCCAGCGGCCAGTACCTGTTCAGCGGGCTGCGGACGACCCCCGGCGGGGTGCCGTACACCGTGAGGGTGGACACCACCACCCTGCCGCAGGTGGGCGGCGTCGCCCCGGCGAACACCGTCGACCCGAACGGCGGGGGCAACAGCACCTCGGCCGTCACCCTCACCGACGGCACGCCGAGCGACCTGCTCCAGGACTTCGGCTACCGCAACACCGCCGCCAACAGTGGCACCATCGGCGACACGGTGTTCCTGGACGTGGACGGCGACGGCACGGCCGACACGGGCGAAGGGATCACCGGCGTGCGGGTGACGCTGACGGCCGACCTCGACGGCAACGGCGTCAGCGAGACGTTCACCGCCACCACCGACGCGGCCGGCAACTACCGCTTCGACGGCCTGCCGTTCACCGACCAGAGCGGCAACACCATCACCTATACGGTGACGGTGAACACGGCCGACCTGCCGGCGGGCGTGACCAACAGCACCGACCCGAACGGCGGGGCGGACAGCACCAGCACCGTCCAACTGTCGCCGGCCAACCCGGTGAACCTGGCCCAAGACTTCGGCTACCAGGGCGACGGCAGCATCGGCGACACGGTGTTCCTCGACCTGAACAACAACGGGACGGCCGACGCCGGCGAGGGCATCACCGGCGTGACGGTGGTGCTGACGGCCGACGTGAACGGCGACGGCCTGCAAGACCTGACGATCACCGCCACCACCGGGCCGGACGGCGAGTACCTGTTCGACCACCTGCCGGTGAACTTCGGCGGGCGACCGCTCACGCCGATCACGTACACCGTGCGTGTGACCGGCGGCCTGCCCACCGGGGTGAGCAACACGGTGGACCCGGACGGCACCACCGACGGCAACTGGGCGGGCACCCTGGCCACCGGACCGGCCGCCCCCGACCGCCGCGACATCGACTTCGGTTACCGCGGCACCGGGCGGCTGGGGGATCGCGTGTGGCTGGACGCGAACGGCGACGGCGTGCAAGACGCGACCGCGAGCGAGCCGAGCCTGCCGAACGTCGGCCTCACCCTCACCTACGCCGGTCAAGACGGCGTGTTCGGCAACGCCGACGACATCACCACCACCGCCACGGCCGGCACGAACGGGATTTACACCTTCGACCACCTGCCGGCCGGCACCTTCCGCGTGACGGTGAACACGGCCACCCTGCCGGGCAACGTGACGCCGACGTTCGACCGGGACGGGACCGGCACGCCGCACGCGGCCGACGCCACCCTGACCACCGGCCAGGCCCGCACGGACGTGGACTTCGGCTACCGCGGGGCGGCCGGCCTGGGCGACCGCGTGTGGGTGGACGCCAACCGCAACGGGGCGCAAGACGCCGGCGAGGGCGGCATCCCCGGCGCGGTCGTGCGGCTGGTGCTCGCCGGACCCGACGGCCTGGTGAACACCGCCGACGACCTGAACTTCACCACCACCACGGGCGCGAACGGCGTGTACACGTTCGGCGGGCTGCCGGTGTACGGGCCGAGCAGCGACTTCCGCGTGACGG
>JANNVG010001178.1:0-3220 GCA_031414395.1 Fimbriiglobus sp. | reverse complement strand
CGACAGTGTTGCCGCCGCGCCCCGCGGGGCGGACCAGAGACCCCACCCGAACGCCAGCCGCGACACCCAAACGAGAACCGCTCGAACACAACGTGGACGGCCCCTCGCTCGCGCGTCGGGCTGGTGCGGTTCTCGTTCGGGTCACGTCATCCGGTCATCCGGCCCCGCCGCTCAGCGCACGGGCCCTTCTCGCACGACGATCTCGGGCATCGTCCACGGCGAGTGCAGGATCGGGTTCTGAATGCCGCCGGTCGCCCGCCGCACCTCGCTGCGCGCCACCGAGTGCAGGTGGGTGACGGACATCTGCAGATCATACGGGTCGAACGGCACGCCGCTGCCCGCCGCCAGCCCCTTCAGCAGGCCGGCGGTGTAGTGCCCGTTCTCGGCCGTCGCCCTGGCCTTCTCGTCGCTCATGGCGGCCGCCATCACCGTCACCTCCACGCTCTCGTCAATCATGGTGCGGGTCAGGTCGTCGGTCGCCGGGCGGAACGACTTGACCGCCGCCGCCGAGTGGCAGGTGTCCAGGATCAGCAGCACCCGGCCCTCCATCTGCGCCAGTTCCTTCTTCAAGTCCGCCCCGGACAGCGACGCCCCGAGCAGCGACTTGGCCGTGTCGCCCTCGCGGGTGAGCAGGAAGAACTCGTCCTTCTGCTTGATGCCGTGGCCGGCGAAGAACACCACCACCAGGTCGCCCGCCTTGGCCTTCTTGCGAATGGCCGCGAGCGCCTGAAGGGCCTTCTCGCGGGTGGCGTCCTTGTTCACCAGCAGTTCGCCCGCCGCCGCCCCGAAGCGGTTGTCCGGGCCGACGCAATGTTTCTCGAACGCCGCGAACAGTGCCTCGGCGTCCTTCACCGCCGAGCGGAGGTTCAGGCCGGGGTCGTCGTACTCGTTGACACCGATGCACAGGCGGTGCAGGGTCGGCTGTTCGGCTGCCCCCTTCGGCCCGCGGACCTGCACGACGGGCGAGAAGCCCGGCCCGTCCTCCGTGCGGGCCATCACCGTCAGATCGTGCAGCCCGGCCGGGATGTCGAACGTGAACTCGGCACTCGCCGGCTGCGGGCCGTCCGGGTCCCAAACCCCCTTCCCGTCGGCCAGCGGCTTGCCGTCCAGCATCACCTTCATGACGATCAGCGGCTTGTCCTTCCTCGCCGCCCGCGCCTCGGCCTTCACCGTCACCGTGGCGCCGACCTGCTTCACCCGCGTCAGCGTGGCCACCGGCGGCAGGATCGTCTCCACCTCCGGCGGGGCGGTCTTGAGGGCGGCCAGCGCCTCCTTCATCGACCCTTTCTCGATGGCCAGCTTGATCAGGTCGGGGCGACGGAAGTGCTTGGCGTAGCGGTCGGCCGGCAGGAACTCGGCCAGGGCGTTCGGCCCCTTGCCCACCGCCCAGCCGATCAACCTCTCCCCGCCGGGGCTGGCCGTGTAGTACCCCTCCGGGGTCCACAGCACCCACTCGCCGTTCACCACCGCCAGGTTCAGGAACGGGAACTTCGACCCGTCGGTGCGGTAGACGCTCAGGCGGTGCGTGCCGGTGGACATGACCACGTACCGGCCGTCGGGCGACGGGGCCATGTCTCGCGTCTCGCTGAAATACGGGAACCAGTCGGTCACCTTCTTCCCGTCGGCCGACCAGAGGGCGGCGCGAGATCCCATTTGGAGTTGCACGTCGTGCCGGGCGGTGGCCACCAGCGGCGGGTCATTCCCGCGAGGGACGAGGGTGACGGAGCGGTAGTAGCCCTCGATGACCCCCTCCGTCTTGGTGGCGGTGTTCTTCACCGTCGGCCTCACGAACGTCGTCGCGTCCTTCTTGTGGTCGAGCTTCCACGGGCCGGCGGAGAACACCCGCACGTGGAACTGTTCCGGCTTGACCGTCGCCAGGGGTGTGAGGGCGGTCAGGTCGAACGCGTCGGTCAGGTCGGACGGCTTGGAGTCGGACGGGTCGAGCGCCTCGTTGTTCGCCCAGGCGATGGCGGGGGCTTTCACGTCGTCCGCCCAGCCGACCACCCGCGTGAGGGGGTCCTGGTACCCGCAGGTGGCCACCACCTTCCCGTCGCTGATGCGGTACACCGTCGCCACCAGCCCCTTGTTGCTGGTGGTGGCGGCCAGATCGCCGGACGCCGCGCCGAACGGGGTGAACTTGCCGCTCTCGGAGGCGACGAACAGCCGCTTCGCCGTGCGGTCTTTCACGTTCACCACCAGCCCGAACGCCCCGTGCTCGCCGCCATCCCCTTTTTTCAAAACGCCGTGTGCGCTCACGAACAGCCGGTCGGCGTCCAGGAACTTCATCGAGCACACGACCGCCGTACCGACGAACCCCGGGTTGAGTTCGCCCTGGCTGAGCGTCTTTTCCACCGTCAGGTCCGGGGTGAGGAATTCGAACCCGCGGTTGGCCGTGCCGGCCCCGCCCTGCCACGCGCGGACTACCCGCCCTTCGTCCGCCGTCCAGGCGAACCCCTGCGTGCGGCCGTTGCGGTCCACGCTGGCCAACTTCTTCCACTTCTTCGGGTCGGTGCCGCTGATGTCCCAACTGTGCAGCAGCCCGCCGAGTTCGCCCAACACCACCTTCTGCCCGGACGGCGACAGGCCGACGTCGAGCAAGTCCCGCTTCAGGCCCGTCACCACCGTGCTCGGCTTGGCCGGGGCGTCGCCCGCCATGAAGCCGGGCACGTCGTCGATCACCTTCGCCGTCACCTCCTTCCCGCCGGTGGCGAACAGCAGCCGTTTGCCGTCGGCCGAAAAGGTCAGGCTCTTGATGGTGGTGGTGTGATCCGGATCCAGTTCGCTCACCGCCCGCCGGCACTTCTTCGCTTCCACGTCCACGATCACCAGTTGGCACCGCTCCGGCTTGCCCGCCTCCCACACCAGCTTGGCGTCCCCGCCGACGGCCACGTACCGCCCGTCGGCGGACACGGCGGCGATCGGCCAGCGGGTGGCGTCCGCCCCGTTGTCGCGGCCGTAGGGGGGCAGGCGGAGGATGTCGAGTTGTTCACCCGTCGTCGTGCTCCACACGCGGACGGAGTAGTCCCAGCCGGCGGTGATGAGCTTCCGCCCGTCCTTGCTGAAGCCGACGGCCGAGATGGGCCGGGAGTGCGAGCCGGGGTCGAAGGCGAGCGACACCCGCTTGCCGTCGTCCGCCTCACCCACTTCACCGTCGGTGCGGTCGGCATCCTTGCCCGGATTCTGGGCGAGGGCGACGAGTGGGAGGGCCAGCAGCAGGGCG
>JANNVG010001177.1:0-1683 GCA_031414395.1 Fimbriiglobus sp. | reverse complement strand
CGCGACGTGAGTCCGCCGGTGTCTCGTTGGTGAGAGTGATATCGACCGGCGGACTCACGTCGCGCCGCCCGCCCAGGTTAGAAGTCCCCCGGCACTTCGCCGCCGGCACGGGTGGCGGCGTCCCGCCACACCAGCGGATCGACCGAGTCGCGGGCGAACCGCACGCTCCCGTCGGCCATCAGCAGGTTCACCCCGCCGGTGTGCCGGCTGCGGGCGGCTTTGTACCCGACGGCCATATACCCCGGCAGGCCGGGGTGGTTGGCCACGCAGTCGAAGTTCTTGCTGTTCGGCGTGTAGTAGTGGTTGTAGCTGACCGCCCGCGGCTCGCCCGACGCCCACATGAACTGCCGGTGATTGGCCCCGTTCCACGACTGGCTGGCGCCCGTCGGCGCGGCGGCACACGCGCTGTCGCTCGGCAGCACGCCGAAGTACCCGAGGTACTTGTACACCGTCCGCTCGTCGCCCGGCGGGGTGGCCCCGGCCACGCTCTCCCCGCCCGCCCCGAGGATGCTCTCGGACATGCAGGCGGTGTTCGACGTGCCGTCGGTGATGTCGGTGATCCGCACCCCGTTCTGCACCGGGAAGAGGCCGTCCGCGCCGAGCGGCGAGCCGCTGTTCAATTGCCCGTTCCCGTGGCACGCGACGTAGTTCGTCGGCCCCATGTTCGTCACCCCGTAGGCACTGCTCACCGGCTCCCCCTTGTCCGACGGGCAGAGGAAGATCTTCACCTTCTGCACCACCGCGAACTGGTTGGCCGCCGAGATGACCGTGCTGGTGCCGGCCGTGACGTACATCATCTGGGTCAGGTCCATCGTGTTGTAGATGTTCGTCTGCTCCAGGTACGGCGACAGTTGGGCCAGCACGCTCCACGTGTAGCGGTAATTTTGCACCGTGCTGTTCGGGGCGGTGAACGGGTACAGCGGGGGCAGCTTCTGGTTCGCGCTCTCGGAGTTGTGCAGCGCCAGGCCGAGCTGCTTCAGGTTGTTGGAGCAGCTCATCCGCGCGGCGGCCTCCCGTACCTTCTGCACGGCGGGCAGCAACAATCCGATGAGGATGGCGATGATGGCAATCACCACCAGCAGCTCGATGAGCGTGAAGGCGGGGCGGCGGGTACGTGACACGGGCGGCTCCGGGGTGGGATGAACGGGATAACATCTGCCCAGCAGACAAGATGTTATCCGGACAGACGCCCGCCGGCCCGCGGAAATTCGACCCGCCCGGCGTGCCCTATCGCACTTGGCCGCTGCCGCCTATCGCGCGATAATGACTCTTCCCCACCGGACCCACACCCGTGGCCAAGAAACGTGACCCCCTCCAACCCGACCGCTGTGCCGAGGTGCTCGCCGCGCTCGCCGCCCCGGAGCGGTTGCGCATCATCCGCCTGCTGTCCGACGGCGAGCGGAACGTGACCGAGATCATCGACGGGGCGAACATTCCGGCGCTGAACGTGTCGCACCACCTGACGGTGCTCAAGCACGCCGGGTTGATCCGCGGGGAGAAGCGGGGGCGGTTCGTGGTGTACTCCATCACCCCCCAGGTGCTGGACGAGGTGATCCTGGCCGGCGTGCCGAAAGACGCGCTCGACCTGGGCTGCTGCCAACTCGTACTGCCCACCGACGCGAAGTGACGACGACGGGACCACACCGATGGGTCGGACACGCCCACCTGGTCCCAGCAGGGTGA
>JANNVG010001176.1:0-2011 GCA_031414395.1 Fimbriiglobus sp. | reverse complement strand
GACTCCGGTGGCGCGGTCGCAAGCTCCCGGCGATGACACGGCGGTTGGGAGGTTGAACGCCGCTCCTTGCCCCGGAGAAAGATTCCGGCCCGCCTTCCCGTATCACATCCGCAATCCGCCCATTTCCACCCACGGCCCCGCCATGCCCTCCATTACCCCCCGCGCGCTGTTCGACAAGCTGAACCCCACCTGCCTGCGGGCGCTGCAGTCGGCGGCCGGGTTGTGCATGTCCAAGTCGAACCACTACGTCGAGCCCGAGCACTGGCTGGTGCGGCTGTTCGAGACGCCGAACACCGACCTGCTCGCCCTCTGCCGCCAGTACACCCTCGACCCGAACAGGGTGAAGGCCGAACTGGCCGTCGCCATCGGGCGGTTCAAGACCGGCAAGGCCGACACCCCGGCCATGGCCACCGAGATGTTCGACCTGTGCCGCGAGGGGTGGCTGTTCGGCAGCCTGGAGTGCGGCGCGCCGCTCGTGCGGTCGGCCCACCTGATCGCCGCCGGCCTGAACGACCGCGTGCTCGGCCCGCGGATCGCCGCCGCCTCGCCCGAACTGGCCAAGCTGTCGGTCGAGAAGCTGTACCGGGAGTTGAAAGACCTGCTCCCGAGGATGAACACCGACGAGAGCCAGCACGAGGCCACGGCCGTCGCCAGCCAACCGCCCCAACTCGGCCCGGACGGCACCCCGCAGCCGGCCGCCAACTCGAAGACGCCCGCCCTCGACCAGTTCACCACCGACCTGACGGCGAACGCCAAGAGCGGCAAGATCGACCGCATCCTCGGCCGCGACGCCGAGATCCGACAGGTGATCGACATCCTCACCCGCCGCCGGCAGAACAACCCGATTCTGACCGGCGAGGCGGGCGTGGGCAAGACGGCGGTGGTGGAGGGGTTGGCCCTCCGCATCTCGCAAGGCGACGTGCCCGAGCCGCTGCGGAACGTGTCGGTCCGCACCCTCGACCTGGGGCTGCTGCAAGCCGGGGCGGGGGTGAAGGGGGAGTTCGAGAACCGGCTGAAGTCGGTGATTCAGGAGGTGAAGTCGTCGCCCACGCCGATCATCGTGTTCATCGACGAGGCGCACACGCTCATCGGCGCGGGCGGCACGGCCGGGCAAGGCGACGCGGCCAACCTGCTCAAGCCGGCCCTCGCCCGCGGCGAACTCCGCACCATCGCGGCCACCACCTTCGACGAGTACAAGAAGCACTTCGAGGGCGACCCGGCCCTCAAGCGGCGCTTCCAGGAAGTGCGGGTGGACGAGCCCGACGAGCACCGCGCCATCCGCATGTTGCGGGCCGTCGCCGACGTGATGCAGAAGCACCACAAGGTCCGCATCCTGGACGAAGCCGTCGCCGAGGCGGTGAAGCTGGGCATCCGCTACCTGCCCGAGCGGCAACTGCCGGACAAGGCGGTGAGTCTGCTCGACACCGCCGCCGCGCGGGTGAAGCTGAGCCAGGGGGCGACCCCCGCCCCGCTCGACGACGTGATCCGCGAGATCGAACACCTGAGCATCGAGATCGCCGCCCTGGAGCGGGAGAACAGCGGGTGGGCCGACCACGGGCACCGGCTCGACGAGTTGAAGGGCCGCAAGGCCGAGTTCGAGGCGAAGAAGGCCGAACTGGAAGTGCGGCTGAAGCAGGAACGCGAACTGGTGGCGGCGCTTCAGGCGCAACTCGACACCACCGAGAAGGCGACCGGCGCGGACGCCGAGAAGGGCAAGGCCGAGATCGCCCGCCTGCGGGCCGAACTCGAGCGCATCCAGGGCGAGAACCCGCTCGTGCTGCCGGTCGTGGACGGGCAGGCGATCACACAAATCGTCGGCTCGTGGACGGGCATCCCGGTCGGCAAGATGGTCTCCGACGAGATCAAGACCGTCATGGAGCTCAAGGAGAGGCTGGAGGCGCGCGTCATCGGCCAGTCCCACGGGCTGAGCGTGATCGCCGAGCGCATCCGCACCTCCCGCGCGCAGCTGACCGACCCGAACAAGCCCATCGGCGTGTTCCTCCTCATCGGG
>JANNVG010001175.1:0-3282 GCA_031414395.1 Fimbriiglobus sp. | reverse complement strand
GGCGAATAGAAACAACGTTCGCCCCTTAGAACACCCCCTCTCCATGACATGGAGAGGGGGACGGGGGGTGAGGTCACTTGGAGCACACCATGCGCCCGCTCGCCGTTCATCTTATCCTGTGCGTCGCCGTCGCCCACGCCGACACGCCGAAGCGGTACGAGGCGAAGGCGGTCCACATGGGCACCGAGTGGAAAGTCATCGTCTACGCGGCGGACGCGGAGAGTGCTGAAGCGGCGACCGACGCGGCCTTCAAGCGGGTGGCCGACCTGGACGCCGTGATGAGCGACTACAACCCGAAGTCCGAGTTGATGAAACTCTGCTCCGCGAACGACGCCGCACCGGGCAAGCCGGTTCCCGTGTCCGACGACTTGCTGAAGGTGCTGACGCTGGCTCAGGGCGTGTCGGAGCAGACCGACGGCGCGTTCGACTGCACCGTCGGCCCGGTGGTGAGGCTGTGGCGGGCGACCCGCAAGAGCAAGCAGTTGCCGAAGGCGGAGGAGTTGAAGGCGGCGCGCGAGTTGGTCGGCTTCAAGATGATGACGCTGGACGCGAAGGCGAAGACGGTCACGCTGGCGAAGGCGAACATGCGGGTGGACTTCGGCGGCATCGGCAAGGGGTTCGCGGCCGACGAAGCGATGGCGGTGTTGAAGGCGAAGGGCATCAAGTCGGCGCTGATCGCGGCGAGCGGCGACATCAGCGTGAGCGCCGCCCCGCCGGGCAAAGACGCCTGGGTGGTGGACATCGCCCCGCTGACGAAGGACGCTCCGCCGCGGAGTTTGAAGCTGGTGAATGCCAGCGTGTCCACCTCCGGCGACCTGTTTCAACACGTGGAGATTGAAGGCGTGCGGTACTCGCACGTGCTCGACCCGAAGACCGGCCTGGGGCTGACCGGCCGGCGGAGCGCCACCGTCATCGCCCCGCACGGCTGGCAGGCGGACGCGCTCACCAAAGGGGCGAGCCTGCTGCCGGCCGACAAGCTGGTGACGCTGATCGACGGGGTGAAAGACGCCGCCGCGTTCGTGGCGGTGAAGGCGACGGAGGACGGCAAGGAGGTGGTGACGCGGAGCAAGCGGTTCGCCGACTTCGAGAAGTAGGTGCCGCCTGCCGGGCGGCACCAAAGTCGCCGATCGCTCCGCGAACGGACGCCAACCACCAGCCGCGGAGCGGCGGCAGATGTTAGCCAGGGGTGAAGTCGGCGAGCCGAAGGCGAGCGACGGAACCCCTGGACACAGCGGCGAAACATGAACAAGCCCCGGAGGGGCGACAGAAGTGATGTCTGTCGCCCCTCCGGGGCTTGTCGATATTTGGTATCGGGTCCAGGGGTTCCGCTCGCTGCGCTCGCTCCACCCCGGGCTAACAACAGCCGCCGCACCGCGGCGAGTGTCTGGCTCAGGTGGCTCGCCCCTCGCTCGCGCGTCGGGCTAACGGCCCGGCTCGAACAGCTTCTTCCACTGGTCCTTCTCCTTCTCGCGGTCCAGGTACGGCACCCCCTTGGCCATCCACTCGGGCATCGGCTCGCCCTTCAGGTGGTGGTCGAAGAACTGCTGCATCCGCACGGCGAAGTCGCGGGCGGCGGCGCGGTTGCTCAGGTTGTGCGGCTGGCCGTTGTAGTTCAGCAAATACACCTCCTTCTGCAACCGCCGCAGGGCCAAATAGTATTCGATGCCCTGGTACCACGGCACGGCGTCGTCCTGGTCGTTGTGGATCATCATGAGCGGGGTGTTCACCCGGTCGGCGTGGAACACCGGCGAGTTCTCGATGAACTTGAGCGGGGCCGTCCACGGCGTGCCCCCGATGCGGCTCTGCGTGTGCTCGTACTGGAACTGCCGCGGCAGCCCGCTGCCCCACCGGATGCCGTTGTACGCCGAGATCATGTTGCTCACCGGCGCGCCGGCCACGGCCGCTTTGAAGCGGTCCGTCTGCGTCACCATGTACGCGATCTGGTAGCCGCCCCAGCTCTGCCCGTTGATGCCGATGGCCTTCTCGTCCACGCACCCCAGGTCCACCACCGCCTGAATCGCCGGCAGCACGCACTTGATCGCACTCTGCCCCGGCTGGCCGGTCTTGTACGCGATGTCCGGCATCAGCACCAGGTAGCCGTTGCTGGCGTAGTGCGTCGGGTTGATGGTCTGCCCGCGGGTGACGGTCGGCAGGCGGAAGGCGTGCAGCCCGTCCGTCAGCCGCTCGTAGATGTAGACCACCATCGGGTACTTCTTCGACGGGTCGAAGTTCTCCGGCTTCACCAGGATCGATTGCAGCGGCTGCCCGTCGGTCGATTTGAAGTTGACCAATTCCGCGGTGGCCCAGTTGAACTCATTCACCCGCGGGTTGATGTCGGTCAGCCGCTTCATCTCCTTGAACTGGCCATCGGTGGCGTAGTAGTCGGGGAAGTCGCGGAACGTCTGCACCGTCAGGATCTGCGTGTCGCCCTTCTTGGCCTTGCTCGGCACGCCGTACTTGCGGGCACCCATGAGCAACATTCGCAGATGGCCGCCGGGCGTCTGCCGGTAGAAGCCGGTGTCGCGGGTGGTCAGGTTTTCGGCCGCCAGCAGCCACGGCTTGGTGGCGTCCAGCCCGCGGTCGGCGGTCGTGTCGTCGTCGTCCGGCTTCTCCACCCGCAGCAGCCGCAGCCGCACGCCAACCATCCGCCCGTAGTCGGTCACGTTCTTCGCCCCACTGCCGTCCGCCGCCAGCCGCCAGATGTCGAAGCGGTCGTACACGTACAGGTACTTGTCGTCCGAACTCCACCCGGCCGCGCCGTAGCTGCCCGGCGTCATCGGCATGTCGAACTCTTCGTTGAAGAATTTCTCCTTCAGCTTGGCCGTCAGGTTCACCGGCTTGCCGTCGGGCACGCTGGCGGCGAACCAGTCCTTGCCGTCGAACCACGCCACCGCCTTGTGATGCGGCGACGGCTGCACGCCGCTGCCCAGCCCGGCCACGAGCGGCTTGGCCTCGCCGGTGCGGACGTTCACGAAGGCGTAATCGACCGGGTTGGGCGACACCCACGTCTGCCCGCGGTACGGCTTGTCGGTGCGGCAGACGCCCCAGTCGCCGAAGCCCGGCACCGTCGCCTCGCGGTCGTCGTCGGCGACGTGCCGGAACTCCTTCGTGTCGAGGAAGTAGACGCAGCGGTAGCTCTTGTTCCGCTCCGCCCCGGCCCGCAGCTTCTGCATCGGCTGAATGGCCTCGTCCTTCCAGTGCCACAGGTTCATGTCGAAGGCGGTGGTCTGCCCCCCTCTCCCGCCCGTGGGAGAGGGGCTGGGGGTGGGCTGAACCGGAGTA
>JANNVG010001174.1:0-8520 GCA_031414395.1 Fimbriiglobus sp. | reverse complement strand
AATATTTTGGGGGGGGGGGGGGGGCTGGGTTGTGATTATGCCCGCGGCGCCGGGGCGCCTCGGCGTGCCACGCCGGGTTCCTGAGTGTCCTTATCCCTGAGTGTCGTCGAGCAGTTTCTTCACGCTCTGCACCAGTCGCAGGCAGTGATCGACGGCCGGCGGGCCGTGCCGCACGGCCAGTTCCCGTACCGCTTCCAGCAGTCGTAGCCCGGTGTCGGCGTCGGTCACGTCGTTGCCCAGCCCGCGCTTCAGTTTCTCCAGCAGGTCGGGCGGCGGGTTCGCCCGCGCGCCGGCCGGCGGCGGGGTGGTGAGTGTTTCCGTGACCGAGTCGGTGGCCTTGAGTGCGGCGGCGACGGCGTCGAACAACAACTGGCTGGTCTGCCGCTCGGCGAGTGCCTGCCGGAGCAGTTCAGCGGCGATGTCGGACGTGGCCGACACCAGTTTCTTGTCGGCGTCGGTGAACTGCGGTTTGTCGAACAACTCCAGCACCACCTGGGCCGACCCGCCGACCGGCAGCGCCGCCGCCAGCACCGCCGTGCGGTTCTGCTCGAACGGCATCAGTTCCATCCCGCCGAGCGAGTCGGGCGAGAAGTCGGTCATCACGCTCGGCTCTTGCAGGCTGACCAGACACGAGGCGAGCGACCGCGAGTACACCGCCGCCCCGATGTCCAGTCGGCGGCCGTCCGCCCCGTAAGCGGCAAACGTGTCAGGGCCGCCGACCGGGGCGTGCCGCACCACCAGCGCGCCGTCGGTGGCGCCGGTCGTGTCGAGCAGGAAGCGGAAGAGGGAATGCACGGCGGCGGGCAGCGGCACCGGGTCGTTCAGGGCGGCCGACCCGCGGACGAGCGGGAGGATCTTCTCGACCGCGTCGCGGAACTCGGCGAGGGTGCGGTTCAGTTCGCGCTGCCGCTTCAACGGAACGACGCGATCCAGTTGCCGCCGCACCGCCGCCAGGAACGTCTCGCGGTTCAAATCCTGGTTCTTGTCCAGGTAGTCCCGCACGCCCATCCGCAGGGCATCGAGCGGAGTCGCCTGGTTCGCAAACCCCGTCACGAGAATGGCGACGATGTCGGGCTGGAAGTCCACGAGGTCTTCGAGCAGCCGCAGGCCGTCCGACCCGCTGCCCAGGTTCCAATCGAGGACGGCCAAATCGATCGAGTGTTCGTTGGCGATGAGGAGGGCGGCTTCGGCGTCCGCGGCGGCGAACACCCGCACGTCGGGCAGGCCGGTCAGCCAGTCGTGGAAGGTGCGGCGGACGCCGTCTTCGTCGTCCACGATGAGAACGGTTTCACTCATACTGTGGCATGATACGCGGCGAGGGCGTCGGCGAAGCGGCCGTCGAGCAGCAGAAGGGCGGCGCGGGGGGAATCGAGGTCGGCGGCGGGGCGGAGGGCGGCGGCGGACGCGAGGTGCGCCAGGGCGTCGGGGGTGCGCAGCTCGGCGGCGAACCGGCGGGCAAGCGTGACGTGGTGTTCGCGGGCGGCTTCCACCGCCGCGAGCAGCGACAGGTCGGCCTTACACCGCCGACAAGTGTCGGCGGCGTTGGCCGCTTTGCAACAGGGGCAGGTGAGGGTCATGGGGTGGCCAGCAACTCGTCCCAGGAGGACACGTCGAGAACGCGGTCGGTCAGTTCGTGAAGCCGGTCGAGTGAAACGATGCCATCGAGTGCCGAACGCAACTCGGACGACGGTTCTCCCAGCCGCCTTCGCCCGAGCCGCAGAATGGTGTCGCGGGCCTCACTCAGCCACCCTTTCCGTAGCGTGCCCTGATAGGTGCTCGAAGACTGCATGATTTCGTCCATTTGTAACCTCCCGTCGATGTCGGCAAGCACGTCCCACCCGAACCGCAGCCCACCCAGATTGTACGTCGCCCCCGCCAGACTCGCGGCCAACTCTCGCGGAACTTCTGGTCGCCGCAACTGGTTGGCAATGCGGGCGAAGGCCGCCTCCACATCATCAGACAGGATGGCGAGCGGGGCGAGCGATGGGCCGGCGGCGATGACACGGTTGCCGACACCCGCGGAGGCATCGGCTTCCCTTCCGGAGTGCGTCCGGGTAGTCTACACACACCCGCCGGCGTTCTCTTCTCCTGAGTTTCCCCGCCGATGAAGCACCTTGTCGCCCTCGCTCTCGTCGCCCTCGCCGTCTCCCCGTTGGTCGCGGCCGACCCGCCCAAGCCCGTCGTGCCGGCCGAGCACGCGGCGAGCATGGCCGCCAGCCAGGTCGTGTTCAAGGACACCGTCCGCGAGTTCGTCGTCAAGAACTGCCTGGAGTGCCACGGCGGGGAGAAGACGAAGAGCGGGTTCAACATGGCGTCCCGCGAGAAGATGCTCGAAGGGGGCGACCGCGGGCCGGCAGTGGTGCCGGGCAAGGGGAAGGAGAGCCGGCTGGTGAAGCTGGTGGCCCGCTCCGAAGAGCCGCACATGCCGCCGGGGAAGGACGCGAAGGCAGTCTCGAAAGACATGCTGGACGCGCTGACCAAGTGGATCGACCTGGGGGCCGCGTTCGACAAGCCGCTGAAGGAGACGACCGACACCGCCAAGAAGCCGCTCGTGGTGTCGGACAAAGACAAGCAGTATTGGGCGTACCGCCCGCTCGCCGCGACCACCCCGCCGGCGGTGCAGAACAAAGCGTGGGCGAAGAACCCGATCGACCTCTTCACCCTCTCCAAGATGGAAGCGGTGGGGTACACCCCCGCGACCGATGCCGACAAACGGACGCTCATTCGCCGCGTGACGTTCGACCTGACCGGCCTGCCGCCGACGCTGGACGAGGTGAAGACGTTCCTCGACGACAGGGACGCGAACGCCTTCGAGAAGGTGGCAGATCGGCTGCTCGCGTCGGATGCCTACGGCGAGCGGTGGGGCCGGCACTGGCTCGACCCGGCGCGGTACGCCGAGAGCCACGGGTTCGAGCACGACTACTTCCGCCCGCACGCCTACCACTACCGCGACTTCGTCATCAAGGCGCTGAACGCCGACATGCCCTACGACCAGTTCGTGAAGTGGCAACTCGCCGGCGACGAACTGGCCCCGAACGACCCGCAAGCACTCGCCGCCACCGGCTTCCTCGGCGCGGGCGTGTTCCCCACGCAGATCACCAACCGCGAGGCCGAGCGCATCCGCTACGACTCGATGGATGACATGCTGTCCACCACCGGGCACACGTTCCTCGCCCTCACGGTCGGGTGTGCCCGCTGCCACGACCACAAGTACGACCCGATTCCGACGAAGGACTACTACCGCCTGCTCTCGGCGTTCACCACCACCGTGCGGAGCGAGGTGGAACTCGACCTGAGCAGCCCGGAGCAGAAAGTCGCCTACGCCGACTGGCAGGCGAAGCGGGACAAGGTGGAGTGGGAGGTGAAGGTGTACGAGGGCGAGGAACTGACGAAGGGGTTCCTGAAATGGCTGGGCGACGGGTCCGAGCGGCTGACGGCCATCGAGCAGATCAAAGACCTGAAGGTGGCGACGGGGTTGAAGTCGCTCATCACGGAGAAGAAGAAGTTCGCCGACCTGCCGAAGGCCCAGAAGGATCTCATCCTGAAGTGGTACGCCCCGCAGGACGCCGGGTGGAAGGAGCGGACGGCGAAGGTGGCTGACATCGACAAGCAGAAGCCGGCGCTGAACAAGGTGACGATCCAGGCGACCACCGAAGGCCGCAAGCCGATGCGGCACCACACGGCCGACGGCAGCATCCCCGACTTCTACCCGAAGACGTTCGAGCTGAAACGCGGCGACACCGAACAAAAGGTGGGCGAGGTGAGCGTGGGCGTGTTGCAGGTGTTGGCCCGCAAGCCCGAAACCGGGTGGATGGCCGAGAAGCCGACGACCGCAACGACCACCTTCCGCCGCACAAGCTTGGCCAACTGGATGACCGACACGAAGGACGGCGCCGGGTCGCTGGCAGCCCGCGTGATGGTCAACCGCCTGTGGCACCACCACTTCGGCCGCGGCATCGTGAGCACGCTGAACGACTTCGGCTTCCAGGGCGACCCGCCGACCCAGCCGGAGTTGCTGGAGTGGTTGGCGAACGATCTCGTGACGAACGGGTGGAAGCTGAAGCGGGTCCACAAGCTGATGGTGATGAGCCGCACCTACGGGCTGAGCGGCAACTCCACCGCGGAGGCGGTGAAGGCCGACCCGGACAACCGCCTGTGGCACCACCGCCCGAAGCGTCGGCTGGAGGCGGAAGCCGTCCGTGACAACTGGCTGGCGGTGAGCGGGCAACTCGACCGCACCCTGTACGGCCCCGGCGAGGCGAACGAGGGGATGAAGCGGCGGAGCGTGTACTTCCGCATCCAGCGCAGCCAGATGATCCCGACGTTGCAGGTGTTCGACTGGCCCGACTCGCTGACGAGCGCCGCCGCCCGGCCCGTGACCACCACCGCCCCGCAAGCGCTCTTCTTCCTGAACAACCCGCACGTGAACAAGGCGGGCGACGCCTTCGCCGCCGCGCTCAAGCCGCTCGCCGACAAGAACCCGGCGGATGCCGTCGAGCGAGCATACCTGATGGCGTTCGCCCGCCCGCCGACGAAGGACGAACTCGCGCTCGGCGTCGAGTTCATCAAGGGTCAGGGCGTGAAGGGGTTGCAGGGCTACACGCTGGCGCTGTTCGGGCTGAACGAGTTCGTGTACGTGGATTAGCGCCCGGTGTGGTTGAGGTGGTCGGTCCCACGGTTCAAAAATGACGGAACGCGGACGACGCGGATGGAACGCGGACGACACGGATCAGATGGTAGAATCCACTGCTCTGATCCTCTTCATCCTGCCTTTGTCCGCGTCACCCGCGTCCCGATCTGTTGAACTCATTCCCCAAGAAGCACCAGGAGCCGTGATGCACCCTTCGCGCCGTCAGTTGCTCGCCCGCTGCGGGGCCGGCATCGGCTCGCTCGCCCTGGCCGACATGCTCGGTCGGCAAGGCTTGCTCGCGGCCGATCCGTCCAACCCGCTCGCCCCGAAGAAGTCGCACTTCGCGGCGAAGGCGAAGGCGGTCATCTGGATCTTCGTCAACGGCGGGCACAGCCAGGTGGACACCTGGGACTACAAGCCCGAACTCGTCAAGATGGACGGCAAGCCGTTGCCGAACTTCGACAAGACGACCGGCTTCTTCCCCGGTCAGGTCGGCCCGCTCATGAAGTCGCCGTTCGCGTGGAAGCAGCACGGCGAATCGGGCAAGTGGGTGAGCAGCTTGTTCCCGCACCTGTCGCAGCACGTGGACCGCATGGCGTTCATCCACAGCGTGTGGACGGACTCGAACAACCACAGCCCGGCCCTGTTCATGATGAACTCCGGCGTGCCGCGGATGGGCCTGCCGTCGGTCGGCGCGTGGGTGACTTACGGGTTGGGCAGTGAGAACGAGAACCTGCCGGGGTTCGTGGTCATGTCCGACCCGAAGGGCCGCGGGCTGCCGAAGGGCCACACGCTGAACTGGACGAACGGCTTCCTGCCGGGGGCGTATCAGGGCACGTGGCTGAAGCCGCAGGGCGAGCCGATCGACAACCTGAAGCGGGCCGCCGACACCACCGCCGCCGAGCAGAAGTCGAGCATCGACCTGATGACGAAACTGAACAAGCTGAAGGAGCCGACCGCCGCGGATCGGGATCTGGAGGCCCGCATCAAGAGCTTCGAACTGGCCTACCGGATGCAAGAGGTGGCACCGGAGGTGATGGACATCAGCAAGGAGAACAAGGAGACGCACGAGTTGTACGGCGTCGGGCGGAAGGAGTGCGACCACTTCGCCAAGCAGTGCCTGACGGCCCGGCGGATGGTCGAGAAAGGGGTGCGGTTCGTGCAGATCTACAGCGGCGGCATGGACAACCAACGGAGCTGGGACGGGCACATCGACATCCAGGGCAACCACCAGGGCTTCGCCGACGAGACCGACCGCCCGGTGGCGGCACTGCTGAGCGACCTGAAAGCGAAGGGGTTGCTCGACAGCACGCTGGTGGTGTGGGCGGGCGAGTTCGGCCGGCTGCCGATCAGTCAGCCGGGGGCGAAGCCGGGCCGCGATCACAACCCGCACGCGAACACGGTGTGGCTGGCCGGCGGTGGGGTGAAGGGCGGCGTCAGTTACGGCGAGACGGACGAGGTCGGGTTCAAGGCGGCCGTGGACAAAGTGGACACGCACGACTTCCACGCCACGCTCTTGCACCTGCTCGGCATGGAGCACGAGAAGCTGACGTACTTGCACAACGGCCGGCGGTATCGCCTCACGGATGTCGCAGGGAAGGTGGTGAAGAAGGTGGTGGCGTGATGACACGACCAGGAACAACTCTATCGCTTGCTGGGGGAGTGCAGTCATGACCACCCGTGTGTATGCCGGCCTCGCGGGGATGTTGCTCGCCGCGGCCGCGTCGGCAGCGGCCGAGCCGAAGGAGTACGCGGTGATCGAGGCGGGCAAGAAGGAGGGCATCGGGGAGGTGCGGTTCTCCCCGGACGGCAAGACGCTGGCGTACATCGTCAGCGGCAAGAAGATCGTCCTGTGGGACGTGGCCACGAAGGAGGCGACAAAAGCCTTCAAGGCGGCCAGCTCGTACAGTGGTTTGGCCTGGACCCCGGACAGCAAGTCCCTGCTGGTGGCCGGCATTCAGGTGGTGTACCGGATCGACGTGGCCACCGGCGACCGCACCGAGTTGTACGAGCACCCCAACTCGATCAAGGCGATCCGCTACCTGCCCGCCCGTGGGTATGTGGTCACCGGCGATCTGGACGGGAACGTCAAGTTCTGGGACCTGAAGAAGGGGAAGGAGGTGAAGGAGGTCCAGTGCGCGCCGGATAGCCACATCCTTGACCTGGCCGCGGTGCCCGGCACTGACTCCCTGATGGTCGCTGCTCAGGTGACCGAGGCGGACCCGCCGGGGAAGAAGTCGACGTTCCAAATCTTCGCGGTGGACCTGGACAAGTTCGCGGTGACCGCGGTGGTGCGGAAGGCCCCGATCGTGTTCTTGTTCAGCCAGGCGATGGGCGGGTCGGCGGGCGGCCAGTTCGCCTACCCGGAGGGGAACAGCGTGGTGGTGGCCGACCCGGCCACCGGCAAGGGGCGGCGGGTGGAGGACTGCCCGCTGTTCCCGAGCACCTGCCGGTTCACACCGGGCGACGGCTACCTGCTGGTCGGGGGATTCAGCCTGAAGTCTCGGCCGTTCGACCAGCCGGGCGGGTACGCGGTGTACGACCTGGGGGCGAAGGAGTGGGTGGCCCACGCGGTCACGCACGACAGCCCGGTGAAGTACTTGGACTACGCCCCGACGGGCAACCTACTGGCCGGGTCGACCGGGCAGGACAACCGGTTGGTGGTCTGGGACATGAAGGGGATCATCGAACCGGCCGACGCGAAAGAGAAGAAACGCTGAGCACGCTCACCCGATGCGCGAGCGAGGGGCGAACCACGGGTCGCTGAGGTAGTTCGCCCCTCGCTCGCGCGTCGGGCTAACAGGTTGAATCCATGAAAGCCATCCAACTCCTCGCCCCGAAGCAGTTCCGCACGCTCGACGTGCCCGAGCCACCGTCCCCGAAGCCGGGCGATGCTGTGGTGCGGATTCACCGCGTCGGCATCTGCGGGACTGACCTGTCCGGCTATCTCGGCAAGATGCCGTTCTTCAGCTACCCGCGGATTCCGGGTCACGAGTTGGGTGTGGAAGTCGTGGCGGTCGGCGAGGGCGTGAAGAACGTGAAGGTCGGCGACCGCTGCGCCATCGAGCCGTACATCAACTGCCAGACCTGCTACAGTTGCACCCGCGGGCACACCAACTGTTGCGAGAACCACCAGACGCTCGGCGTGCATTGCGACGGCGGGCTGCAACCGCTGTTCACCATCCCCGCCCGCAAGCTGCACGTCTCCACCAAGCTCTCGCTCGAGCAACTCGCGCTGGTGGAAACGCTCGGTATCGGTCTGCACGCGATCAACCGCTCGAACCCGAAGCCGGACGAAACGGTATTGGTACTCGGGGCCGGTCCCATCGGCCTGAGTGTTATCGAGTTCGCCAAGCTTGCCGGCTCGCGGGTGATCGTGGCCGACATGAACGAGAAGCGGCTGGCGTTCGTGCGGGAAAAGATGGGCGTGAATGAAACGCTGCACGCGACCGGCACCGACGACGATGTGAAGCGGTTCGACGACCTGACCGGCGGCAGGCTCGGCAACGTGGTGGTGGACGCGACCGGCAGCGCGGCGAGCATGGCCGGGGCTTATCGATTCGCCGGGTTCGCCGGGCGGGTGGTGTTCCTCGGCATCACGCAGGATCCCATCACCTTCCTGCAGCCGCTCATGCACCGCCGCGAGATCACCTTCCTGGCCAGCCGGAACGCCGTGTCGCCGGAGTTCACCCGCATCATCCGGCTGATCGAAGACGGCAAGATTGACACCCGCCCGTGGGTCACCCACCGCATCCCGTTCGACGGGCTGATCGAGGCCTTCCCGACGCTGCTCGACCCCGCCGCCGGGGTAGTGAAAGCGGTGGTGGAGATTTAGGCGAACCCGGCCCGCAAGGGCCGCGGGTGGCGTGCCCAACTACTTTGATTCCCCA
>JANNVG010001173.1:0-4022 GCA_031414395.1 Fimbriiglobus sp. | reverse complement strand
GGGCGGGCCCGGCCCCACCGGGGGGGGGTTACTTTGGGTTTTGGGTTGCGGTGTGGGGGGCCTTTTGTGACGCGCGGGTCGTTTGCGCCCCCGTCGCCGCTCTAAATTCCGGTGGCCCACGCTCCCGGCTCGTCAGAGGCTTCCCGTGAACGACCGCGTGTCCGTCGGCACCAGCTATTCCGACTCGCTGTTCGTCGTCGGCGTGATCGCCGGGCCGATCCTGCTCGGCGTCGCCGCGTTCCTGTTCGCCACCACCGACGACCTGATCGCCCTCGTCGGCATCCTCGCCGGGCTGGGCGCGCTGTTCCTGCTCGTCGGCCTCCTGCGGCTGGCGGTCGTCGTCACCGGGCGGAAGTGGCTGGCCGACACCGACCGCGGGTTCGTGTTCGTGGCCGGCGGGCGGGAGCACAAGTTTGAAGACGAGGACGTGCGGGAACTGGCCACCAAAGTGACCGCCCGGTTCGCCAACGGCATCCCGAAGGCGAACGTGCGGGCGGGCACGCTGCGGGTCGATGCGCCCGCCTTCCCGCACCCGATCGCGTTCAAGTACGAGTGGCCGCTCGACCGCGAAGACCCGCTCATCGACCTGTTCGAGCGGCTGCTCAACCGGCTGACGAAACAGGCGGAGAAGGAGCTGGCCCGCGACGGCGAGTTGGCCGGCGACGGGTGGGCGCTCACCCGCGACGGGCTGGAGGTTCCCGCCGCCGACGGCACCGAGTTGCTCCGCTTCGGGCACATCACCGCGGCCGAGGTGGTGGACGGCAAGGTGTGCGTGTGGGTGAGCGGCGAAGCCCGGCCGGCGTTCCGCGCGCCGCTCGATTCGCCCAACGCCCCGGTGCTGCTGCAACTGCTGGCGAAGCGGCTGGCCGACCGCCCGCCGGACGACGCCGACGACCCGGAGTCGCTCGGGCGGGTGATCTTCGAGCGGAACACGTCGCACACGCCGCTCACCATGCTGGTCGGCGGGACCGTCGCCGTGCTGCTGTTCCTGGGCGGGGCGGCGGTACTGTACTACTGCCTCACCGAGCCGCCGAACAACCGCCCGCCGTTCCTGTTCCCGATCATCTTGCACGTGGCGGCGGCCGGGCTGGGGGCGGTGCTCTGGTTCGGGCGGCAGAACGTCTTGCGGTGTCACGCCCGCGGGGTGTGCCGGCTGAAGAACCACAAGGCCACCGAGATGCGGTACGACGAGGTGAAGACGTTCACCTACTCGGCCACCCGCCACTACCACAACGGGGCGTACACGGGCACCGCACTCGTCATGAAGTTCGAGGGCACCGACGGCGGCACGCTGGATTACACCACCACCGTCCGCAACGCCGACGAGTCGCTGGAGAACCTGCGGGAGCACGTCAGCCGGGTGGTGGCGTCGGGCATGAAGCGGCGACTGGACGCGGGCAAGGTGGTGTACTGGACCGACCGGGTGGCATTCGAGCCGGACGGCATCGCCGTCGTCGGCAAGAGCGGGCTGTTCGGCAAGGAAGACGACCAGTTCGTCGAGTGGGCGGACGTGGCCGACGTGGGCCTGGAGGCGGGCAAGTTCGCGCTGTTCGCCCGCGGCCGCACCAAGGCGGTGTACGAGACGCCAGTGTCCACGCCGAACTTCTTCCCCGGCTTCTACCTCATCCTGCTCGTGCGCTTCCCGAAGGACCCGGACGAGTGAGTGCGGACTCGTGACGCTGGCGAACGGCGGGACGTGAGTCCAATGCCCACAACTTAAGGGGGTGGGTTCGGAGGCTCGAAAGTGTCGCAGGTCCGGCGTAGGACAGGGGTTACCACACTCCTCCCCAACGCAACGGACCTGCGACATGACTCAGTCTACCAACGCCCCCGCCCCCCGGCCGTTCCTGTTCGCCCTCCGACACTTCCTCACCCCCGATCCCCTCCACCGCGCCCTCGCCTCCTCCGGACGCCAAGTCGGCACCCGAATCCTCCCCGCCCCCTTCGTCCGGCTTCTGTCCGTCGCCGCCTTCCTCCAGGGGGCACTCGGCCTGCCCCGCATCCTCGCCTGGCTCGGGTTCGGATCCGACTGCGCCGACGTGTCCGACTAGGCCGTCGACCAGGCCCGAACGCGACTCGGCTGGCGGCCCCTCTGGTGGCTCCGACACCACGCCCTCGGCTGGCTCGCGGACCTCCGCCGCGACCCCACCGCCTTCGCCCGCGGACGACGCCTGATCGCCATCGCCGGCACCACCCGCGTGTTCGGCGAGAGTCGCAACCCGGACAAGGACAGCGGCGTCCCCCTCGTCCGGCTGGTCGCCTTGTGTGAGATCGGCACTCGCGCCCTGGTGCGGGGGGTCGCCCGCCCGTACCGCGTGTCCGAGCGGAAGCGGCTGCCGCGGTTGTTGGCCCACGTGCCGGCCGGGTCACGGCTGGTGGCCGACCGCAACTTCCACAGCGGGGAGTTGTGGCCGCGGGCGAAACGGGACGCCTTCTCCTCGCTCCTGCGGGTGCAATCGGGGCCGAAGTTCCCCGTCCTGGAGCGGGTCGCCGACGGCAGCGACCGCCGTCGCGTGTGCCCCCGCCGGGGGCGACACGAGCTGGCCCGGGCGATCCCCGTTCGGGTGATCGACGGCCACAGCACCATCGGCACGAGGACTCACACCGACCGCCTGCTGACGCGCCTGCTCGACCCGCCCGACGCCCCCGCCCGCGACCTCGTGGGCGTGGACGCCAAGCGGTGGGAGGTGGAGACGGCGTTCGCCGAGTTCAAGGGGCAGTTGGCCGGACGGACGACGCCCCTGCGGTCGCACGACGGGCGAGGGGTGATGGCCGAGTTGGACGCGCGGTTGATCGGCTACTTCACGGGGCGTCGGATGGCGTTGGAGTCGGCGCGGGCGGTGGGGGGGACCCGCTGTCGATCTCGTTCCGCCAGACGGTGCAGACGGGGATCCGTGCCATGTGGCACCCGCGACTGAGCGAGGGCGAGTGGTACCGCCAGGTGGCACGTCGGCGGAACAAGCGACGACGGCGGTCGTGCCGGCGGTGTCGGAAGGTGGTGCGGTGCGCCTGGCCGGTGAGGAAGCCGGGCGACCACACGTTCCGCTACCAGAACGCCACCATCACCATCCTACCACCCCGCTTAAGTTGATGGCATTGGGCCCACGTCAGCCGGTGTCACGAAATCGCGGGACCAGAGAGGGACCATCGAAGGACCAACCGGGGAACCCGCATGACCTCAATAGTCGGGGCTTTGGCGACAGTCGCGGCACTGGCACAATCAGTGGACCAAAGAGGGCGAGCCATGAACGGCGTTTAGGATTTCGTGCGCGAGAGTTGCACCGCCACCGGCAAGACCGTGTTCCAGATGACGGACTTCCCTGGCTACAGCCACGACCACGCCAGGAAGGACGTGTCCGACCTGCACCAAGCCGGGTGGGTGGTGTTCGACGGCACGCACGCCACCTTGACCGCGGCGGGCATTGAGGCAATCGCGGCGAGAACGGCGAACTCGACGAACCGCTCCCGCATGACTTCCACCGCGATCTGACACATGTCGCGCCGATTCAGCCCGCGCCCGCCGCCCCCGCCGGCCCCGCTTAACGCCCGAGTCGCGCCCACCCTGCCCCGATCCCGGACCCGGCTCTACTGCCCCGCCACCCCCGCCGCCAACGCTGCGGCTTTGGCCACCTCGGCCGCGATGGGCGTCCGTTTGTAGCGGTACACGCCGTCGCCCAGCGCGAATTCGTCCTCCTCGTCGGCCCGGTTCGCCTCCCCCACGGCCAGCACGAACTGCCCCGGTATGCCCCGCTTCAGCCGCTTGTAGTGATCGGCCAGGTTCACCTTCCGCCAGAAGCCGATCATCTCCACGAACACTTCTTTGCCGGTCGGCGTGTGCGTCAGTTTGAAGTCGGGCACACACGTCGTGCCGTCCACCGGCATCGGGGCCGGGTCGGATGAAATCAACCAGTCGCTCACCCCGCTCTTGAAGTTGTCCTCGAACATCGTCACCTCCCGCGGGGTGTGGACGCCGAAGTCGGGCAGGTGCGAGCGGAGGCCGTCGGTGCCGCTCAGGGTGAACA
>JANNVG010001172.1:0-6432 GCA_031414395.1 Fimbriiglobus sp. | reverse complement strand
GGTCACTGCGTTCCCGGTTCTAGCGTTTGCGCAGTGCCTTATCGGCAATATCCGTGCGGTAGTGGGCACCGAAGAAGGCGATCCGCTTCACCGCCTCGTAGGCCTTCGCCTTCGCCGCGGCCAAGTCATTTCCAAGCGCGGTCACGCCGAGCACCCGCCCGCCGTCGGTCATCGGCCGGCCGTTCAACTCCTTCGTGCCGGCGTGGAACACCTTCACGTCGGGTAGCTTCGCCGCCTCGTCCAGCCCGGTGATGATCTTGCCCGTGTCGTACTTTCCCGGATACCCGCCGCTGCACATGACCACGCACACCGCCGGCCGCGGATCCCACTCGACCGCCCCTTCGGGCAACTCGCCGAGCCGTTCAAGGGCCACCGCCTCGAGCAGGGTGAGCAGGTCCGACTTCAACCGCATGAGGATGACTTGCGTCTCGGGGTCGCCGAAGCGGGCGTTGAACTCGAGCACCCGCCGCCCCTGGGGGGTGAGCATCAGGCCGGCGAACAGCACCCCGTTGAACGGGAACCGCCCCCGCTTCATGGCGTGGACGATGGGCACGAACACCGTGCTCTCGGCCTCGGCCAGCAGCTCCGGCGTGCCGACCGGGGCCGGGCAGTAGGTGCCCATGCCGCCGGTGTTCGGCCCCTGGTCGCCGTCGTGAACGGCCTTGTGATCCTGCACCGGCGGGAGCATGAGGATGCTCCGCCCCGCCACGAGTGCGAGCAGCGACAGCTCTTCGCCCTCCAGCCGCTTCTCGACGACGATCTGCCGCCCCACCTTCCCGCCGAACTCCTCCTTCACCATGATGCGGTCCACCGCCTTGAGCGCGGATTGAGTGTCCTTACACACGATCACGCCCTTGCCCGCGGCCAGCCCGTCGGCCTTCACCACCACCGGGTAGTCGCGGGTCTCCACGTAGGTGCGGGCGTGCGACGGGTGGTCGAAGATCTGGAAGTCGGAGGTGGGCACGTCGGCCTTCCGCATCAACTCCTTGCTGAACACCTTGCTCGACTCGATGCGGGCGGCGTCCTTCGACGGGCCGAACACGAGAAGGCCCTGCTTCCGCAGGTAGTCGGACAGGCCCAGCGCGAGCGGGTCTTCCGGGCCGATGACCACCAGCCCGACGCTTTCCTTTTTGCAGAAGCGGGCCATGCGGTCGAAGTCGGTGAAGTCGAACGGCACGTTCACCCCGTCGGCGGCGGTGCCGGCGTTGCCGGGCGCGCAGAACACCTTGCCCGCCCGCGGCGACTGCCGCAGCTTCCACACCAGGGCGTGCTCCCGCCCCCCCTTGCCCACCACCAGCACGTTCACGGTGTCGCTCATGACGCCCCTGTCGCGGGCGGAAAAAAGAACCGCCCCCCGACCAATCCTAGCGGCCGGGGGGCGGTGTTCAACGCGGTTAGGTGGAACCGGGAACGGAGTGACCGGGTGGCACTCAACAGGAGCGGCCGGGTTGATCCCGGCCGTCCCGTGGCTGTTGGTCAGCCGGGATAAACCCGGCCGCTCCTGGAATCCGAACACACCCGGTCACTGCGTTCCCGGTTCCATTCCGGACGTCACTTCTTCGCCTTCACCGAAGTGATCTCGAACTTCAGGTCGCTCAGCCCGCCGGCGGGCACGTCCACTTCCCGCTTGCTGTCGGTGCCCCAGTCGGCCGGGATCGGATCGACGGTGCCTTTCGGCGGAGGCGTCCCGCCGTCCACCGACCCGCCGCCGTCGGCCAGTTGCACCACGTCGTTGCCCTTCGTCATGATGCGGAGCTGGTGCTTGCCCACCACCGCCCCGTTCGTGCCGTCGTCGCACTTGAGCACGAACCGCCCTTGCTCGTCGGTGTACGCGCTCGACCCGCGACCGGGGTTCGGGTTCTCGGCCGTGCCGACCGGCTGGAAGCTGACGACCGCCTTGGCGTACGGTTTGCCGTCGAGCAGCACCACCCCGGACACGGGCACATACGCCGGCCCGCCCCCGCACCCGCCGGCGGCCAAGAGCAGCGCGACCGCCGCCCCCACCAACACGTTTCGTCGCCGCATGGCGAACTCCTGCTGATGAGGGTTAGGGGAGGTTGGCGACTTCGCCGCCGCCCATGGTGGCCGACGCTTGGAGGACGTTGAGGGCGACGCTGTACGAGATGAACTTCACCGACCCGTCGCCCATGCAGAAGTTGGCCCCGTTCGTGTGCCCGCTGTTGATGGCCCGCTTGCACAACTGGTCGCCGTACAGCCCCGGTGTGCCCCAGCACCCTCGGGTGTCGGTGGCGTTCGCCCCGTAAGGCTTGCCGAACAGCCGGCTCTCGCCCCCGATCGACGACTGGTTGTATGAGGTGTAGGTGTACGCCCAGAAGCTGCCCCGGCGGGTGGTGGTGGTGGTGGTGTACTCGCCGATCATGAGGGTGTTGGACAGGCCGTCGGTGGCGGCGGTGAACCGCTCCGGGCTGCCCAGTTGGGCTGCCGCCGCCTGGGTCGGAATGCCGTTGTACGCGGACCCCGTGGCGTGCAGGAACGAGCGGAACGCAGGGTCCATGCGGCCACCCGGCCACAGGTGCGCTTCGAGCGTGTCCCACGCCCCGTGCCCGACGCTCATGTTCGCCCGCCCGCTGATCGCCCGGTAGCTGCCGTGCATCCACTGCTGGCCGCTGCCCGGCCCGCTCGCCGGCGCTTCCATCAGCCCGACCAGCGTGTCCGACGGGCACTCGTACGCCTTCACCCGCTGCCGGCCGACGAGGTTGTTCGCCGTGCTCGTGTTCAGCTCGTTCTGCCGGTACTGACGGTACAGGTTTTCCTGTTCCATGTACGGCAGGATCTCGACGGCCCAGTTCGTCCACAGGCTCTGACCGCAGCACGGGCCGCCGTTCATCCCCCCCGGCGGCAGGGTGCCGACGGCGTCGTGGTGGTTGTGCAGGGCCAGGCCGATCTGCTTCAGGTTGTTGCTGCAACTCATGCGAGCGGCGGCCTCCCGCACCTTCTGCACGGCGGGCAACAGCAGGCCGATGAGGATGGCGATGATGGCGATCACCACCAGCAGTTCGATCAGGGTGAATGCACCCCGACCGGCGCGTGAGCGCCAGGGAGAGAGAGTCATGAAGAGGTCTCCACAAACTCGGCGGTCGGCGAAATGGGAAATGAGGAGAGTGTGAGTCCGCCCGCGAGTTCTCATCTTTGATAACCGACCGGCGAATGGCCTGTCGAGTGGAAAATGGAAAGATGAGAAACAATTTCTGCGAGCTTGCCACGAGGACTCGATGCGATTAGCCTAGACTAAGTCACACTATTCGTCATTCCGAATACCACCATGCTCCGAATTGCCACCATCACCGCCGGCGCGCTGCTCGCGCTGTTCACACTCGTCGGCTGTGGCCCGCGCCAGCAGCCGGCGGACGTACTTGTCACCACCAGCATCATCGGCGACGCGGCCGAGCGGATCGCCGGCGGGAAGGTGAAAATCGACGTGCTCATGGGGCCGGGCACCGACCCGCACGGTTACAAGGCGTCGGCGGGCGACCTCGGCCGGTTGTCGTCGGCCAAGCTGGTGCTGTTCAACGGGCTGCACCTGGAAGGCAAGATGACCGACCACCTGGAACACGCCCCCGGCGGGCGGGCGGTGGCCGTCTCCCGCGACATCCCGCACGACCAGTTGATTCGCGCCAGCGTGGACGGCGGCGAACACGACCCGCACGTGTGGTTTGATGTGCAACTTTGGAAGCACTGTGTGGGTACCATCCGCGAAGCGCTGTGCGAGAAGTTTCCCGAACACGCCGACACCTTCCGGGCGAACGCGGCCGAGTACCTGAAGGAACTGGATGACCTCGACCGCGAGGTGAGACAGAAGGCGAACAGCCTGACCGCCGACCGCCGCAAACTGGTGACCAGTCACGACGCCTTCGGGTACTTCGCGCGGGCCTACGGGTTCGAGGTGAAGGGGTTGCAGGGGGTGAGCACCGGGGCCGAGTCGGGCACCACGAAGGTGTCGGAACTGGCCAAGTACATCGCGGATCACAAGGTGCCGGCCCTGTTCACCGAGACGTCGGTGCCCGAGCGGGGGCTTCAACAGGTGCTCGACACCGTGCAGAAACAGCACGGCTGGCAGGTGAAGTTGGTGGGTGACGACGAGGCCCTGTACTCGGACTCGCTCGGCACGCCGGGCACACCCACCGGCACTTATGCCGGCACCGTGCGGCACAACATCGACGTGATCGTTCGCCACCTGGGGGTGGCGAAGTAGCAAGTGGCAAGGAAAGAACCCAGGCCGCTTGTCCTCATGGCTTTTGTCTTCACTTGCTACTTGCTCCTTCCCACTTGCTACTTCCATGTCCATGCTCCCCGCCATCGACGTTCACGACCTGACCGTCGCCTACCACGACAAGCCGGCCGTGTGGGACGTGGACTTGACCGTCCCGTCGGGCGTGCTGATGGGCGTGGTCGGGCCGAACGGGGCGGGGAAAACGACACTGCTGAAGGCGATGCTCGGCCTCATCAAGCCGGTGTCCGGGCGGGTACTCATCCACGGCCAGCCGTACTCCGCGAACAAGCAGGCGGTGGCGTATGTGCCGCAACGACGCAGTGTCGATTGGGAGTTCCCCACCACCGCGTTCGACGTGGTGCTGATGGGCACATACGGGCAACTCGGCTGGTTCCGCCGTCCGGGGCCGAAGCAGAAGGAGGCGGCCTACGACGCCCTCGCCCGGATCGGGCTGACCGACTTCGCCCGCCGGCAGATCAACCAACTGAGCGGCGGGCAGCAGCAGCGGGTGTTCCTGGCCCGTGCCCTGGTGCAGCAAGCCCCCGTGTACGTCATGGACGAACCCTTTCAAGGGGTGGACGCGCCGACCGAAGTGGCCATCGTGAACCTCCTCCGCGAGCTGCGCACCCAGGGCCGCACGGTGCTGGTGGTGCACCACGACCTGAGCACGGTGAAGGACTACTTCGACCACGTGACGCTGCTGAACGTGCGGAAGGTGGCCTCCGGCCCCGTCGCCGACGTGTTCACCGATGACAACTTGAAAGCGACGTATGGGAGCGTACAGACAGTCAACACGGGACACGGATGACATTGGGAAGAGGAACTAACCACAGAGGCACAGGGGCACAGAGAAGACAGATGAGGGAGTTCAATACATTCTCCTTCCCTGCCTTCTCTGTGTCTCTGTGCCTCTGTGGTTAGTCCTCGAATTCCTCCTTCCGAGGCCCATCATGTTCCGCTCTCTCCCCCTCGCTCTGCTGCTCGCCCTTCCCGCTTTCGCGGCCGACCCGCCGGCGAAGATCGCCCCGCACTTCACCCCGCCGAAGGAACTGGCCGCCGACTTCGGCACCCACCGTTCGCCACTCAAGTTCGACGACGGCACCGAAGTGAAGACCGCTGCCGACTGGCAGAAGCGGCGCACCGAGATCAAGAAATACTGGCACGGGCTGATGGGCGAGTGGCCGGCGCTGATCGAGAAGCCGACGGTGGCACTCGGCGAGAAAGAGCAGCGCGACACCGTGTCGCAATACAAGCTGAAGATCGAGACCGCCCCCGGCCGGACCGTCGAAGACGCCTTCCTGCTGGTGCCCGAAGGGAAGGGGCCGTTCCCGGCGGTGCTGGTCGTCTTCTACGAGGCGAACACCGCCGTCGGCCGCGGCAAGTCCGAGTTCCGCGACTACGCCATCCAACTCGCCAAGCGGGGGTTCGTCACGCTCTCGCTCGGCGGCGACCCGAACACCTATTACCCGTCGAAGGAGAAGTGCAAGCTTCAGCCGCTCTCGTTCCACGCTTACGAAGCCGCGAACTGTTGCACCGCCCTGGCCCAGATGCCGAACGTGGACGCGAAGCGGATCGGCGTGGTCGGTCACAGCTATGGCGGCAAGTGGGCGATGTTCGCGGCGGCGCTGCACGACGGGTTCGCGTGCGGGGCGACCTCCGATCCGGGCATCGTGTTCGACGAGAAGCGGAGCAACGTGAACTACTGGGAGCCGTGGTACCTGGGCTTCGACCCGGCGCTGACCGCGCAGCGGAAGTCGGGCACGCCGTCCGACAAGAACCCCCGCACTGGGCCGTACAAGGCGCTGATGGAGGACAAGCGCGACCTGACCGACCTGCACGCCCTGCTGGCCCCGCGACCGTTCTTCGTGAGCGGCGGGGCGGAGGACCAATCGGAGCGGTGGAAGTCGCTGAACCACCTGATCGCGGTGAACAAGCTGCTCGGTGAAACGAACCGCGTGGCCATGACCAACCGCAAGGAGCACTCGCCGAACGCCGAGGCGAACGAGTCGCTGTACACCTGGTTCGAGTGGGCACTCGGGAAGTGAAGCGAATTTCACCGCCGAGAGCGCATGAGGGCACGAGAGGAAGACAGAGGAGAATGAAGGCAGTCTCACGCAGAGCCGCAGAGACGCAGAGAGGACAGAGTTCGGCATGGTGGTCGGCATTCGACTTCCTGCCTACCTCTGCGTCTCTGCGGCTCT
>JANNVG010001171.1:0-8909 GCA_031414395.1 Fimbriiglobus sp. | reverse complement strand
CAGAAGGTGCGGGAGGCCGCCGCCCGCATGAGCAGCAGCAACAACCTGAAGCAACTCGGCCTGGCCCTGCACAACTCCGAGAGCGCGAACGGCAAGCTGCCCGGCATGGCCGCCGCGAGCGGGGCGAACGGCAACTCGTTCGGCTGGTCGGTCCACGCCCAACTGCTGCCGTACATCGAGCAGGAGAACCTGGGCCGGCAGATCGACTACACCCAGCCGCTGTTCGTCGGCACCTTCCCCACGCCCAGCTTCATGCTCAACCCGGCCGTGCAGCCGGTCGCCGCCACCCCGGTGAAGACGTTCCTCTGCCCGGCCGACGGGCAGAACCCGCTCGTCACCGTCAACAGCGGCGGGGGCACGCACGCGGCGACGAACTACGTGGTCTGCCTGGGCACCGGCGAGGGCGGACCCGGTGCCAGCCCGAACGGGTACGACACCCGCTTCCCGACGAACGGCATGTTTCATTACGGCCCAGGCTACCGCCTGACGGACATCAGCGACGGCACCAGCAACACCATGTTCATGAGCCAGTGCCTGATCGGGCTGAACACCACGCTGGCGAAATCGGCGGCCGACCTGACGGCGAACGAGCGGCAGCGGCAGACCGGCAGCGTGCCCGGCCGCGGGCTGTTCACCGGGCCGACCGGCACCACCCCCGGCTACGGGTCGAACGCGCCCATCGTGGCGAGTGACGTGTCGCTCGTGACCTCGTGGCGGGGCAACCGCGGCGGATCGTGGGTGTGGGCGAACGCCACCGTGAACGGGTTCACGGCCGCACTGCCGCCGAACAGTTCGTCGCCCGACCTGACCGCCCACGGCCTCGGCTGGCTGAGTGCCCGCAGCAACTTCGCCGGCGGCGTGCTGGTCTGCTTCGGCGACGGCGGGGTGCGGTTCGTCCGCAGCGGCATCGACTTGCCGACGTGGCGGGGCATGGCCACGCGGGCGGGTGGCGAAGTGCTGGGAGACTGGTGATGTCGCGTCCGACCGGGTAGTTGAAACACCTCCCGTGTGTCAGCACAATAGGGACGCGTTGAGCACACCCGCCAGATGTCCTGAGACGGAGGCACAGCAATGCGTGTTCGATTCGGCGGCGTCGCCATTCTGGTCGCTTCGCTCGCGGCACCCAGTTCGGCCCTGGCCGTTCACCCCGTCCTGGCGTTTGCCAGCGAGTACCTCCTCTCGAAGGTCGTGGACGAAGGGTTCGACGCCCTGTCTGGCAAACCCAACCTGAAGGTGCTCGACCGCCGGCTCCGGGAGTTGGAGGCAGATGCCGCCATCCGTGGCGAGATGCGGGATGAGATCCGCCGCCTGCGTGAGGGTCTCAGCGAGCGGGTGACGGTGGCCGAGTTCCGCAAACTGGCGACCAGTACCACGGAACAACTGGACACGATTCAGAAACGACTGGACGACTTGGAGATGCGGGTGGAACGGCAAGAAGTGGAACTGGCGGACGTCAAGCACAAGACGACCCACGGAACCGACCCGAAGCACTTCTTGGCATTGGCTGCCGGGTATGACGCCTCCGGGCAGCACTACAAAGCGGTGGCGTGCTACAACTTGGCCGCCGGGTTGGGCAAACCCGACGCCGACCTGCACGTGCGGCGTGGCCGCACCTACCTGCGGATGAAGGCGGCCGGGGTGGCGGCGGTGGAGGCCGCCGACGCCCTCCGCCTCGACGCCAAGTGCGTGCCCGCGTACCTCCTGATCGGCCAGGCGAGGGTGGCGACTGGGGCAGACAAACCGGCGGTGGCGTCGTTCACCGAATGCCTCCGCCTCGACCCGACAGTGGTGGCCGCGCACTACGGCCGCGCCGCCGCCTACTCCCGGCTGGGCCAGCGCAAAGAGGCGGAGGCGGACATGACCGACGGGGCGAGGCTCGACCCCTTCGGCCTGTGGTTCGCCACCGGCGACAAACCGCTCACGCGGGTCAGTTGGACACAGGTTGGCGAACTGGCAGCGAACAAGACTTTGAAGGCGATCATGCCCAACGAGTCCTTCACGAAAGAGATGACCTGCGGAGTACCCGTGGCCGAGATCGAGCGGGGGATCGAACACGACAACGGGGTGACCGTAATCCTGCTCGCCCGCCCGCAGGGGGCAGCGGCGATCGCCCTTGCGAACCAGGGGAAGGACGAACTGGGGAAGGAAATTCGGTACGAGGCGACTGCCGTGGGTCCGTTCACCGTTCATCGCCCTTACGACGCCTACTGGCGACGTAAGAAGGCGGAACTGGACCAGATCAAGAACCCGACACCTAACGACGTCTTAAACCGTGGGCTGTTGGGGGACAAAGAGCCGCCCGTGTTTGAGTCGGCATTCTGCCTGGTAGGGAGCAAAGTGATGGTGTGCGGGTCGATTCGCAACCTGGATTCCGCGCTCAACAAGACCGCCCCGTTCGAACCGCCCCCGGGGTTGCTGGCGGCCCTGCGGTTGGCTGACCCGAAAGCGCACATTGGGATGGCGTGGGATTTAACCGATTTCCGCGCTTCGCCAGATGAGAAGCCGATCCCGGGTGTGGACCTGGATTTAGGGCGTGAGGTCACCCGCGGGGCGGGGGCGGTGGCCACACTCCGGTTCGACGACGGGGTGCAACTGCGAGTGACCGTGGTGTGCCGAGACGCTGCCACTGCCACCAAGTTCAAGACGTTCGCCGAGTCGCTCTTGAAGGCCGTGCCGGCGGAGTACAAGAAAGAGGGCAATCCGAACAAGTTCTTCGATGCCTTCCTCCCGATGCTCGACCGAGTGAAGGTGGTGGCGAAGGAGAGCGTGGTGGAAATGACCCTCTCGGCGACCGTTGACGAAGCCAAGGCGGTACTGGCCAAGTGACGAACGAGCCGCGGCCGCGAGGGTTCGGGGGATTAGACCCCACTCCCACGCGGTGGCGGCTACGACCCCCACACTTATTAGCAGGCGGCGGCGTGGACGGGAACAGGTCGTGGTTCACTTCCTTCTGGAGTTCGTCGGCACTGTCGCGGTCGGTCAGGTAGAACACGTTGTCGATGACCACCGGCTTCAGCCCGTGCATGTCGCCGATGATCTTCAGCACCGTCAGCAGGCGGGCGTCGTTGAAGTTGGCCGTGACGGTCGCCTTGTCCAGGTCGGGCAGGACTTTGCCGTTCAACACGATGTTCGCCCCGGTCCGCTCCTGCAAGTCCTCGATCACCGCTTCCAGCGGCTTGTTCTTGTACCGCACCGTCACCGACTCGCCGTACATCTGCTCGATCAGATTGCCTGGGGAGCCGTTCATCACCGGGTCGCCGTTCACCCCGGAGCCGGGCAGGGTTGCCGGCTGATACTCCGGCATGATCAGGATTTGGGTTCCCTTGATGCGGTACGACAGCAGTTGAACCCGCCCGTCGCCTGTCGAGAAATAGATCTGGGCGAGAAGGTCCCGCAAGGCGTCGTCGAGCGGCACTCGGTTCAGTCCGTGGATCGAAACCGCCTTCGCATAGATGCTGTTGATGTCCTCGTAGTCCGGGATGTTTTGCCACCCCTGGCGGCGGAAGGCGGCGGAATCCAGGCGGATGGTCAGCCCGTGTTCCCGCTCGAACTCCTTGAGAATCTCACCGAGCGGGGTCTTCCCTTCCGGCAACGACACCACCGCCTTCAGCGCCTGCTGCACGTCGTCGGCGTTCGTCACGGGCCGCTTCGTTTCACCCGGTTTGTCCGGTTTCGGCGTGTCGGTCGCCGGCTTCTTCTCGTCGGGTTTCTTCGTGTCGGCCGGCGGCTTGCCCTTCTCTTGGGCGGAGGCGACGTACACCCCCACCCCGCCGCCGCCGACCAGGGCGGTGGTGAACATGACGGCGGCCAGCCACTTGAGTGAGTTCGTCACGGGTCGTACTCCGTTCGCGGTGTGAATGAGGTGTTCGGTCCCGGCCGTCGGCACGCCGGCGGCGTAGTCGAGGGCCACGGTGATGGTGTTTGCCGCCAGCGCCGATGCTCGGGTCGCCGCGGCCGACGTCTCGGAGGTCAACCACTGTTCGACACACAGCAGCGTCGCCGCGGCGACGCCCCGCCGCAGCAGGCGTTCGCGCAACTTCTGCTTCGCCGTACTCAGCCGCGAATCGACCGTCCCTTTGGGGATGCCGAGAAGCCCCGCGGCTTCGGTGTTCGTCCGACCTTCGACCAGACAGAGCACGGCCACCGCGCGGAACCGTTCGGGCAACCCGAGCAGTTCCTCGTCGATCACCGCTCTCACGTCGTTCTCAGGTGCAGGCGACATGTTGGCGGGAGGGTCGGTGGTGAGCGGTTCGGGCTTGCGGCGATGCACCCGGCCGGCCAGCTTGCGGGCGGTCAGCCACGCCACGCGGTACAGCCACCCGCCGAGCGCGTGCGGGCTGTCGATTTTTCCGGCATCGCGGGCCAGGGCCATGAACGCGACTTGGTGGGCGTCTTCGGCGTCCGGGCCGTCGCCGAGTACCCGCCGGCACACCGCCAGCACCATCCCCCCGTGCCGCCGCACGATCTCCGCAAACGCTTCCGCGTCGCGGGCTTGCACGAACCGGCGGAGCAAGTCGGCGTCGGACCCGGCCTCCGCCGTCGGGCGGAGTTTGTTGAACAGTCCGCCGAGGGTGAAGGCTGGCATGGGGCGGGCGTCCGAGCGAGTTCGTGGGGAGAGTTCCGGGCCGCGGGCGATGACTTCGGATTTTTTCCCCACCTCCGGGCACTATCAGGTGTGCCGGCGGGCAATCCAGGGTGTCGGCTCTTGTAGGGCGGGTCGAGCGGCCGGGGAAGACGGGCACGATTCGAGACGGCCGGGAGGCTGCCTCTGACGACGGCCGGCCGCGACGCCCCGCCGTTTCAGGGTTCGACGGCGGGGCGTCGCGGTCCGTGACCGGACCTGCTCGACCCGCCCTACCAAACCCGGCTCTCCCCCAACTGAGTGACACAAACCCGTATCGTGAGTGTCAACACACCCGCGGCGGCGGCGTTAGTCGGGGTGTCGGCGGGCGTCGGAACAGGTGAACCCGGAGGGTGAGCGCGACCGCGAGCCATGCACGACCGTCCGCCATGCCGGTGCGGGTATGTGACCGTCAACCCCGAGGCCGACAGCTCGGTGGTGTGCGGCGGGTGCGGCCGTCCGTTGGGCACGGGCGAAGAGGCGAACACCCAAGACTTCGCCCCCGCCCCGGACGTCGAGTCGAGCCGGGAACCCGGTTCCGACCCCCGCGAGCATGTCGTTAAGCTCCGCCGCAAGCCGCCCGCCACCCCACCGCCGGACGTGCCCGGCTACGAGATCCTCGGCGAACTCGGCCGCGGCGGCATGGGGGTGGTGTACAAGGCCCGCGAGGTGGCGCTGAATCGCGTGGTCGCGCTCAAGATGATCCTGGCCGGGGCGCACGCCAGCGAAGCGGAGCGGATGCGGTTCCGCCGCGAGGCCGAAGCAGTCGCCGCGCTGCACCACGCCGGCATCGTGCAAATCTTTCATGTGGGCGACCACGCCGGCCAGCCGTTCCTGGTGTTGGAATATGTGGACGGCGGCAACCTGGCCGAGCGGATCGGCGGGGGCAACCTGCTGCCCGTGCGAGAGGCCGCCGCGGTGGTGCAGCAACTGGCCGCCGCCATGCAGTACGCCCACGACCAGGGGGTGATTCACCGCGACCTGAAGCCGGCGAACATTCTCCTCAGTTCGGACCGCGGAACTCGGTGCGCGGACCCGAGTTCCAAACCGGAAGCCGTGTCTACCAACTCCGCAATCCGCACTCCCACGTCCGCGATCTTCAAGATCTCCGACTTCGGGCTGGCGAAGAAACTGGACGAGACTGTGGCCGCCGGCGGGGGCACCCGCACCGGCGCGGTGATGGGCACGCCCAGCTACATTTCGCCCGAACAGGCGGCCGGCAAGTCGAGCCAAGTCACCGCCCGCTCGGACGTGTACTCGCTCGGCGCCATCCTCTACGAGATCCTCACCGACCGCCCGCCGTTCAAGGCCGACACGCCGCTCGAAACGGTGTTGCAAGTCATCCACGACGACCCGGTGCCGCCGAGCAAACTCCGCCCGAAGCTGCCCCGCGACCTGGAAACCGTCTGCCTGAAGTGCCTGGAAAAAGACCCGGCCCGACGGTACGCCACGGCGGTCGAGTTGGCCGACGACCTGGGCCGCTTCCTCCGCGGCGAGCCGATCCACGCCCGCCCGGTGTCGGCCGTCACCCGCGGCTGGAAGTGGGTCCGCCGGCACCCGGCCCTCGCCGCCTTCGCCGCCACCGCTGTCGCCGCCGTCATCGCCGTCGTCGCCGTGCTGGTCGGGTCGAACGCCAAGCTGAGTGAGGCCAACCGGCTGAAGGAACAGGAGGCGAAGACGGCCCGCGAGCAGGAGGCCATCGCCACCGCCGCCAAACGTGATGCGGAAAATCTGGCCCGCGAGCGGGCGCAGGCGCTCGACGAGCTGGCCGCCGAAGCCGAGCGGAACCGCCGCAGCCTGTACGCCCTGCAACTGTCGCAGGTGGCCGGCATCGTCGCCCGCGACCCGTATGCCGCCTTCCGCCTGCTCGACGACCCGGTCAAGTGCCCCCGCGACCTGCGGGACTTCGCTTGGCGCCACCTCCGCCGCCTGTGCAGCCGCGCCGAGACGGTGCAGACCGCCCACCGCCGCCCGGTGCGGGAGTGTGCCGTCTCGCCCGACGGCCTGCTGGTCGTCTCCGCCGACGTGGGCGGGCAGGTGCTGGTGTGGCACCCGCACACGCGGGTGGTGTACGCCAAACTCACCGGCCACACCGCCCCGATCACCGACCTCGCCTTCGCCCCGGACGGCCGCTCCGTCGCCGGCACGTCCGCCGACGGCACGCTCTTCATGTGGCGGATCGACGCCGACTTGCGGGACACCGTCAGCTTGTCCGCACGCCTGTTGCCCGACGCTCAGGCCGAACTCAACCGGCTGATGCCGACCGCCTCGCAGAACCTGGCGCTGAACATTCCGCCCGCCGTCAAGCTCCCCGCGTTCGGCCGCACTGCCCGGTGCGTGGCGTTCAGCGGCGACGGGCGGTATCTGGCGGCCGGCGGGTCGGACCGCGAGCGGGCGCCGGGGGAACTCGACGGCGTGGCCCGCGTGTGGGCGGTGGCCGACCTGCTGCCCCCCGACAGCCCGGAGCGTGCGGCCGTGGTCGGCGTGGTCGCCCCGCTCGCCGACTGGCTGACCGCGCACCCGCCCGCGGCCGTCAAGCCGGTGAAGGTGGTGAAAGACCACCTGCGGCCGGTGTGCAGTGTCGCCCTGTCGCCGAACGGCCAACTGCTGGCCACCGGGAGCGAAGACCGCGGGGTCATCCTGTCGCCGATGAGCGGGGAGAAGTGCTATGAGTTGCGGCTGCACGGCGGGCCGGTCCATGCCCTCGCCTTCAGCCCGGACGGCACCACCCTGGCCACCGCCGACAACGACGAGAACCCGCTCATCGTGCTGTGGGACGTGACCAAGCGGCGGGCGACGGAGCGGCGGAAGCTGATCGGGCACGACGGGCAGGTGTACGGGCTGGCGTTCAGCGGCGACGGCCGCTCGCTGGCGTCGGCGGCCGACGACGCCGACCGCACGGTGCGGGTGTGGGACGTGGAGACCGGCACCGAGACGGCCCGCCTGCACGGGCACCGCGACACCGTCCGCGCCGTCGGCTGGCTGCCCGACCGCCGCACCCTGGTGTCGGCGTCCGACGACGGCACCGCCCGCGTGTGGCACACCACGCTGCGGACGAACGACACCGTCGCCCTGTTCGGCGACGAGCCGGCGAAGGTGCTGGCCGCCGCCCTCACACAATCCGGCGGCACGCTCGTGACGGCCGACGCCCGCGGGGGCGTGCGATTCTGGTCGGTCGAGAAGCTGTTCGGCGGCAAGCAGGCGCAGGCCGAGATGCCCGTTTACTTGACCTCCGGCAAGCCGGCCGACGCCCGCGAGTGGCGGGTGAATGCCTTGAGCGTGTCGGCCGACGGGCAACTAGTGGCGGTGGCGTCGCCCGACGGCGTGCGGGTGTGGGACTTGTCGGCCGGCCGGCGGGTGTTCGGGGCGGCCGTGCTCACCGTGGTGCCCAAACTGCTCGGGGCGAGTGCCGACGTGCGGGCGGTCCAGTTCACCCCGGACGGCGGGCGGCTGATCGGGCTGACCTCCGACGGCCTGCGGGCGTGGGACGCCGCCACCGGGCAAGACACCACCCCGCCGGCGTGGCGAACCGTCCGCCCGCCGGACACCGGCGGCGTGCTGGCCGTGTCGCCCGACGGCAAGCTGGTCGCCGCGTCGGCGGTGGGGCCGAACCTGGAGCCCGTGCTGGCACTGGCCGACGACACCGGCGTGTGGCTCACCCCGCAGACGGCGGCCGTGACGACGCTCGACTTCGACCCGGACGGCGACCGGCTGGCCGTCGGCGTGTTCAAGTCGCACAGCCGCGTGTGGCAGGTGGCCCGCGCCGCCGGCGGGTGGACCCTGACGAGCGTGTGCGAGACGGCCGAACCGTTCTCCGCCCTGTGGTTCGCCCGCGAGGGCAAAACACTCCTGGGCGTGCGGGGCAACCGCGAGCTGGTGCTCCTCGACCCGGCCACGGGGGTGGAGCGGACGGTGCTGTCCGGGCACGCCGACAGCATCGTCGGGGCCGGGTTCACCCCGCGGGATCAGCAGCTCATCACCGTCGGCCGCGACGGGGCGGTGAAGCGGTGGAACGGCGAGCCGAGCGGCCGGCCGATGATGTGGGACTGGCGGCAGCGCCAGGGCAACAACAACTCCCCGCTGCTCACGCCCCCGCGGGTGGTGCGCTGAGTGCTCTGCTCGCTCCGCGAGCGGGTTCGAGAAGACCGCTCGCGGAGCGAGCAGTCTGGTAGGGCGGGTCGAGCGGCCGGGGACTTCAACCACCCATTCGTATTCACGGCTTGATTTCCCGAACGAGGACCGGCCGCGATGCCCCGCCGCCAACCACACTCGCGGCGGGGCGTCGCGG
>JANNVG010001170.1:0-3006 GCA_031414395.1 Fimbriiglobus sp. | reverse complement strand
ACCTCGGCCGACACCAGGGTGTTGGCGTCCGTCCCACCCGTGGCGTGGAACCGCAACGACCCGCCCTTCACCGCCTGACCGTTGCGGGTGAGGGTGCCGGTCGTCGGGTGCAGGGCCGGCAGTGCGGCCCCCGCCGGCGGGCCGCACCCGACGATCACGAGCAGGAGTGCGGCGAAGGGAAGGGCGGTTCGCATAGGTGGCAAACACTGGAGTTCGGGAGTCTGGTGTAGCCGGCCACTGTGAGGCCGGTCGGGACGGGGGTCACAGACCCCGGCTACAACACAGAACATGCACGCCATCGGGTGTCACCAGTCGTTGGCCAGCACGGCGCCGTCGCGGGGGTCGTTCACGGTCGCCCAGGTGGCGGCGCTCACGGCCGGGTTGACGCCCCGCACGCTGCCGTCGCCCATCGCCACCAGCAGCACGCCGGTGTGCGGGCTTTGTGGCACCTCGGGGTCGCAGTTCAGAATGAACTGCGGCTGCATCTGGAACTTCTTGGCCGGCGGGTAGGTGGCCAGCGACACGTTCAGCGGGGCGCTCGACACCGTGCCCGCCTTCGACCGCCCCAGGTTGAACCCCGGTCGCCACACGCTGTTCGCGTCCGCCCACAGGCTGCCCCAGGTGGACGAACTGTTCAGCACCCCGCCGTTCCCGCACGTGCCGTACATCTCGGCGAACAGCACCGTGTTCGACTGCCCGTCGGGGAACGAGGCGGCGAACTTGGCCTGCCCGTAGGTGGTCGTCCGCGGCGGGTCGCCGAACACGTAGTTGTTCCCGCCGTAGCTGCTCGCCCCCCAGTTGTTCGCCCCGCCGTTGGTGGTCTGGTTCTTGCCGCCGGAGATGGAAGGGTCGGACGGGCACAGGTACGTCTTCACCACGTCGAAGTACCGCCCGCCGGCGTACCCGGTCGGGGTCATCAGGCGGAACACGTTGTCCTGTTCGACGTGCGGCAGCAGGAAGGCGAACAGGGTGTAGTGGTGCCGTCCGTAGGGGGTGGCGGCGGGGGTGAAGCAACTGGCGACACCGGGGTCGGCGCACGGGGCCGACAGCGGCGGCAGGTGGCCGTTGGCGTCGTGCGCGCCGTGCGACGCCAGGGCGATCTGTTTCAGGTTGTTCCCGCACTGCATCCGCGCGGCGGCCTCGCGGACCTTCTGCACGGCCGGCAGCAGCAGGCCGATCAGGATGGCGATGATGGCGATGACGACCAGCAGTTCGATCAGCGTGAACCCGGAACGGCGAGGAGTCATGAGCTACCTCCGACGGGGTGACAAAACAGCGGGCGAAATGATGAGGTGAGGATACCCGACCCGGCGGGGGGCCGCAAGCGGTTCGAGCTGCGTTCCGCGTTCCCCGGCGGGGGCGGGGTTGCCGACTCCCAATGGCTCACACCGCAGATCGAGCCGACACACCGTGAACGCCCCCGGTATGCTGATGGAGGACCGAGAGTCGTGATCCCCTTCAACACCCCTCTCCGTGTCGGAGAAGAGGCCGGGGGGGAGGTCTGATACCACGTTGCATTGATGTCTTGCTGTAGCCGGCCTCTGTGACCCCGGTCCGACCGGCCTCACAGAGGCCGGCTACAGTAACAGATCACTGCCACCTGGTCTGATTGAGGATCCCCATGCGTGCCGTGGACCTCCTCCGCATCAAGCGCGACGGCGGGGTGCTCACCCCGGAACAGATCCGCGCGTTCGTGACCGCCGCCGCCACCGGCAGTTGGCCCGACTACCAGCTCGCCGCCCTCCTCATGGCCATCTTCCTGAAGGGCATGTCGGCGACCGAAACGGCCACCCTCACGCGGGCTATGGCCGACTCCGGCAAGGTGCTCGACTTGTCCGACATCCCCGGCGTGAAGGTGGACAAGCACAGTACCGGCGGCGTGGGCGACAAGGTGAGTCTGGTGCTGGCCCCACTGGCGGCGGCGTGCGGGGTGACAGTGCCGATGATGTCCGGCCGCGGGCTGGGGCACACCGGCGGCACATTAGACAAGCTCGAAGCGATCCCCGGCTTCCGCACCAGTTTGAATGAAGACGAACTGCGGGAGGCGCTGAAAGCCGTCGGCTGCGGGATGATCGGCCAGAGTGCGGCGGTCGCCCCGGCGGACAAGAAGCTGTACGCCCTGCGCGACGTGACCGCCACCGTCGAGAGCATCCCGCTCATCACCGCCAGCATCCTGAGTAAGAAGCTGGCCGAGGGCATCTCCGCGCTGGTGATGGACGTGAAGTGCGGTCGCGGGGCGTTCATGAAGACGCTGCCGGAGGCGAGGGCACTGGCCGAATCCATTCAGCGAGTCGGCACGGCGAACGGGCTGACCGTGCGGACGCTGATTACGAACATGGACGTGCCGCTCGGCCGGGCGGTGGGGCACTCGCTGGAGGTGATCGAAGCGATCGAGACGCTGAAGGGCCACGGGCCGCAGGACTTGACCGAACTCTGTGTGAAGCAGGCGGCGCTGATGGTGGAACTGAGTACCCCCCACCCGGTCGCTTCGCAACCGACCTCCCCCGCACGGGGGGCGGTGGGGAGCGCCGAAGCGAAGGTGCGGGCGGCGCTGAGCAGCGGGGCGGCGCTCGACAAATTCCGGCAGATGGTGGCCCAACAGGGCGGCGACCCTCGGGTGATCGACGACCCGACGCGACTGCCCCTCGCCCCGCACGTGGTGCCGGTGAAGGCGCCTGCCGGCGGGTATGTGTCCGACATGGACGCGCTCGGCGTGGGCGTGGCCACCGCCCGGCTGGGCGGCGGGCGCGAGCGGGCCGACGACGCCATCGACCTGGCCGTGGGGGTGGTGGTGTGCAAAAAGCCGGGCGAGGCGGTGCGGGCCGGCGACACGGTGTTCGAGGTTCACCACCGCCAGAAGGGGCTGGTGGAAGCGCTCGCCCTGCTGAGCGTGTGCTACCGCGTGACCGACAGCCCGCCGGCGGTGGTGCCGCTGGTGTTGGAAGAGCTGCGGTGAACCGTCGGGAGCGCGGGCGTCCCGCCCGCATTCAAACAGCGGGCGGGACG
>JANNVG010001169.1:0-8382 GCA_031414395.1 Fimbriiglobus sp. | reverse complement strand
GAATACCGTCGAAGATGGATAGCCACTCACAACATCACGCGAGCCAGCCCCACGAGCAACACGTCGGCGACGAGGACGAGCAGCACGCACGCCACCACGCTGTCCGTCGCCGCACGGCCCACACCCTCCGACCCGCCGCGGGCGGTCAGCCCGACGAAACACCCGGTCGCGCCGATCAGCCCGCCGAACGCCAGCGTTTTCAGCCCCGCCGGCAGCACCCCGTTCAACTGCAACTCCTGCAACACGAGCGTCTGATACCTCACCCAGTCCATACTCCCGCCGACCGCCTCCGCCGCGTACCCGCTGCCGATGGCCAGGGTCGAAACGACCACGTGCAACAGCGGCACGGCGAACACGCACGCCAGCACCCGCGGGCCGACCAGTCGGTGCATAGGCGACACGCCGAGCAGTTGCAGCGCGTCCACCTGTTCGCTCACCGTCATGCTCGACAACTCGGCTCCGAGCGTCGCCCCGGTGCGGGAAGCCACGATCAAACCCGCACCGATGGGGCCGAGTTCGAGCAACACAGCGGCGGCAAGAGCGGTCGGCAGGAAGTCTTTCGACGCGGGCGTTCGCTCCAACACACTGCGGGTGTGCATCCACACCACCGCGCCGAGCGCCACGCCCAGCACGCACGCCAGCGGCAACCCGCCGACCAGCGCCGAGTGGAACGGGCGGAGCCAGTCGCCCGGCCGCACGACGGCGAGCAGGGCGGCCAGCCACGCGCGGGCGGTGAACGCGGCCCACTGGCCGACACGGGCGACGGGTTCGAGGAGTGGCATGTGATTGTTGTAGCCGGCCTCTGTGAGGCCGGGCCGGGGTCTGTGACCCCGGCTACAGAAAACCAGTGATGGTGTGGCTCACGTGACGACGGCGGTGACGGTCCAGTGGCGGTCGCTCGTCTGCTTCGCCGCGTCGGGGGCGAAGCCGAGTTCGACGAGCAGGGTTTGCACCTCGGCCAGCGTGAGCGCCGCTCGAAGCGAGTCGGCGAACAACTGCCGCTGGTGCGAATTGCATCCGGCGGTGTAGGTGGCGACCAGGTGTTCGAGGTGTTCGTCCGAATGCGGGCGGAGCAAGTCGCGGACGAACAGCAGCCCGCCGGGGGCACACACCCGCACCATCTCGCCGAGGCACTCGAACGGGTGCGGGATGTGGTGGATGATGCTGTTCGACACCACGGCCGCGAACCCGCCGTCGCGGTGCGGCAGCCGCCGGCCGTTCGCCAACTCCAGCGTGATCCGCCCGACGAACCCGGCGGCGGTCACGTTGGCCACGGCCAGTTTCAGCATCGCGTCGGCGAGGTCGATGGCGTGAACCGAAACGCTCGGGTGCTGGCGGCACATCTCGATGGGGATCTGCGCCGTGCCCGTACCCACGTCGAGGACCATGCCGCCAGGCTGAGGGCAGGCGGAAAAAAAATCGGAGGCGAACCGGCGGTTCACCTCCGAGTGGTCCATCTGGTCGTAGTCGGTGGCGTCGTCCGGGGTGTCCATCACCTCGGGTTCGAGGACGCGGGCAATCATGTGCAAAACCCCGGCTGAATGGAGTCAGCGGGCGTCGCAGGCGGCCGGCGTCGGGATGCGTGAAACGCCACTCGTGCCACTATATGCGTCCGACGGCTGGTCAAACCAGTCGGCGGCCTGTCGGTCGGTCAGTTCCGCCCGACACGCCCGCGCCAATTCGGCACGCAGTTCCCAATCCCCCGATCCGGCCCGGTCCCACGCCAGAATCACCAGCGACGTGGCCGGGTTCAGGTGCGCCACGCGGGTGAGCCAGCACACGCCGGCCTCGTCGTTCAGCGTGCGCGTCTGCGGGTGGTGCCAGGCGATGTGCGTGGCCAGGCAGCCCATCGCGCACGCCCGGCTGAACGCCCCGTGGATGAGCAGCGGGCTGCCGCGCTCCAGCAACTCGGTCAGCCGCACGAGGCCGGCGTCGGTGACGTGCGGCAGCCACGCCGTGCGGAACTCGTTCAGGGTGTGTTCCGTGCTCATCGCCCGACCCTCCGTCCGCGTGGCGGCGCAGCAAAGCGACCACCCCACGGGTGCATGAAATCGACGCCGGAATGTCCGCCTGTCCGTCCGAACAGGGTTTGGGGGAAGTGGCCGCAAAACGCAAATGGTCGCCGAGAAAGGTGTGATGTCGGCGGTGCGGCCCCAACGTGGTGCATTTAAGGCCGGGATTTTTGGGGTGTCAAGGGGGTGTCAGTGGCGGACGGCGGGCCGGCCGGGGTTGCGGACCGGGCGGCGCACCGACCCCGTTACCGGAACCGGGGTTACGAGCGCATACCCGCCGGGAACTTTTTTCGGGGAATCCGCCACGGCCCACCGCTAGACCGGCAGACCATGACGGCCAAATCGATGCTCGTCATAACGAAATTCGACTTATCGATTCGACGATAGAAATGACGATTGATATGACGTCTTTGATCGCAGCAGGTCTGATGTGTCATCGGGTCGTGTATCAACCTCACCGCTCACGCGGTCTCCGGGCCGGCATCCACCTCGGCCGCCCACGTCCTCCGGATCCGCCGCAGCTTCCGCTCGACCGTCGGCACGGCCCGACCAATCTTGCCTGCGATCTCCTCGTTCGTGAACCCCTCCATCTTCCACACCGCGATCTGCCGCAGCAGGTCGTCGTCCAACTCGACCAGCAGCCGCCGGCACTCGTCGGCCACCTCCGCCGCGAACGCCGGCGACGGCTCCCGCCCGACCACCCCGGCCGGCAGGTCCACCTCACCACCGCCGGCCACCGACGCCGGCACCACCTTCCCACCGCCCCGCTTGTCGGCCGTCTCGGACCGCACCTGCCCGCGGGCCTTGCGGACGGTGATGGCGAACAGCAGCCGCCACAGGTCGTCGCGGTCGTCCAGTTTGGGGAAGCGGCTGTCGTCGACCCCGCGGCAGAAGCTGTCGAACGCGCTCAGGGCCACGTCCTCTTCGTCGGCGATGGCGTTCGGCACCGGCCGCAGCCGCCGGCGGGCGAGGGCGACCAGCTTGGCGTAGTACGCCTGCCAGAGCGGGCCGACGGCGGCCGGGTCGCCGGCCTTCAGTTGCTCCAGCCACGGGGTGACGGGTTCGTCGTCGGAGACGGACATGGGGCGATCCGTGGGGTCATTTGTCCAGGCGCGGCGGCGGGAGGACTTCAAGTGGGTACTTCTCCGCCCACTGGATTGCCAACTTGCGGAAGTCCTCGTTGTCCTTCAATGCGGCAAAGTCGGCCGCGGGTCGCCGCAATTTCCCATTGTCCACCTCGGCACGAAGGGCTTTCTTGAAGTGGGCAACGGAAGCCTGCACGAGGTCCTGCTTCTCCCTCTCACGGCCTTCGGCGGCCGACGCCTTCGCGCACACGACGCCGAATTCGTACCAGATGTGGCCGGGCCAGTTCGCCAGCGATTGGAGTTTTCGGATTTCCGCAACAGCGTCTCCCACCCGCCCGCTGCCGGCCAAGGCCAGGACGGAGGACGCCCGCATGAACGGGTGCTCGGCCTTGTCCGACAGGGCGGTGGCGGCTGCCCAATCTTTCAGCGAGTCGTCGTACCGTTCACGCCGCTGCTGAACGATGGCCCTGTCGATGTAGCCCATCCGCAACTTGGCGGCGATTTGCTGGTCCTGGACGGGGCCTTTCCGGAGTTCGACCAGCAGATTGATCGACCTGTTGATCCATGTCAGGCTGTGGTCATTGTGCCCGATGTCATGGAGGAACGCGCCGTAGTTGCGGGCGACGGTCGCGGCATCGGTCTTCCACGAAACGACCTTCGGCTGGCGTCGGCTGTACTCGTCGCAGAGGTGGTAAAGGGTGCGGTAGCACTTCTCGACCTGTTCACGGTTTTGATCCCGCTCGTAGACCGGAAGCAGTGCGTTGCACACAGTGATGTAGTTGTCGGCAAACGAGACGTACTCGGGGAAGAGTCGAATGGGTTCGAACAGGTAGTCGCGGGCCTCTTCGAGTTGCCGCTGCCATTCGCTCCGGGAGCCTTGCCGGTCGAGTAGTTCGGCCAGTCTGAGCATAGTGTCAATTTGATTTGTGTGGTCGCTCGGGACTCTGCTATCGACGCTCAGGAGCCGTCCGCCGAGCCGGACGGTGTGCTTGTACTGCTCGATCGCGGCCTTGGGTTCGCCTGCTCCCTCGAGCATGACGGCATAGTTCCCCCGCCCCCAAGCGGCCTCACGGAGCAGGAGGTCGTTTCGGGGGTACTTTTCCAGCAACTTCGACAGCCCGTCAGTCGCGGCGATGAATTGCTCCTTCGCTCCGTCGAACCGTTTCAGACTGGCAAGCACGTGGGCGACGCGGTTTCGGGTCGCGTTGATGCCGCGTTGGAATTCAACGCGGCCGGGGCTGTCACGACACAAACCCTGGTACACCTCATGGGCCTGCGCGTAATGCCGGAGTGCCTCTTCCCCACTGCCGCGATCGAACAATGCCTTGCCCAGATTCTCGTGGATCGTGCTCTTGGCGAGGCGGAGGGACATCCGGTCGGGGTCGTCGGCCAGCGCAGCGTCCGCCTGGGTGAGCACGCCCCTGTAGGCGGCAACAGGGTTTTTCCCGCTGAAATCCTTGCACTGCGCCAATGCCAAACCGCAGGCAATGCTCGAGTCCAGGTACAGTGCGTTCTTCCCGTCCGCGCGGAGCAACGCCTCGTCGATCTCCTTGCACTTCAGGAATGCCTCTTCCGCGAGTGGGATGTCTCTCGACTCCAGGTGATACTTGCCGAAACACAGATGCGCGCGCGCGATCATGTACCGCCCGTTCGGGTCCGCCGGCTTGCGCCGGGCGACCTCTTGCCACAGTTGCAGCTCCATTTGATACGCGCGCAACTCCTCTTCGCGACTTTGCGTCGTCCACTTTTCCGCGATGTGACCCAGGACGTAGGCGAGGAGTTCCATCGCCTCGACCGAGTCGGGCATCTCGACGAGGACAGCGTCCAAGATTTTTTGCGCGTCGTGACACTTCACGAGTGCGAGGTCTTGAGAACCGAGTTGCGATTGAATCGACGCGACGCGAAACAACCCTTCGGCTCGAATGAGCCGGGAGCGCAGGTCGTCACCCGCCCGCTGAGAAAACCCTTCCCACCGCTTCAACAACTCTTTCAGGAAGGTTCTCGCTTCGCTGTTGAGTTCGGAATCTTTCGCCAACAGGTTGGTCAACACGTCACCCGTCGTTGCCCGGAAGTCGGCTAGCGTCGCGTCTTCCGCCTCGCGAGCTTTCTTCGCCTCGGCCGCCGCCACGTCCTTCGCCGCCTTCGCCGCCTTCGTCGCAGCGTCCGCCTCCACCCGCTTCCGCTCCGCCTCCGCCGCGTTCGCGTTCGCCGTCGCCGCGTTCGCTTCCGCAAACCCCTTCTGCGTCGCCTCCTTGCCGCGTGCGTCCTCTTTCTCGTCCCGCTGGTGGTTCGCTTCCAACAGCCCGAGTGTCGTGCCGACCACGCCGCCCAGCAGCGCCACGAACACCGCCGCCACCGCCAGCACCGGCACGCGGTTCCGCCGCACGAACTTCCGCAGGCGGTAGCCGGGCGTCGGCGGGCGGGCGGCCACCACCTCGTTCGCCAGGTGCCGCCGCACGTCGGCCGCGAACGCCAGCGCGCTGTCGTACCGCCGCCCGCGGTCCTTCTCTAGTGCTTTCAGCACGACCCAGTCGAGTTCCCCGCGGAACTGGCCGCTCAGCTTCTTCGGCTCGGTGCCGCGGGTGGCGGCGATGCCCGGCAGGTTGGCCGAACTGCTCAGCCGGTCGCTCGGCCGCGGCGCGTCCACCTCCCGCACGATCCGCAGCACCTCGTGTACTGCCGCGTCTTGCAGGCTCTTGCGGTCCACCGGGGTGGTGCCGGTGAGCAGTTCGTACAGCAGCACGCCGAGGGAGTACACGTCGGACCGCGTGTCGATGTCCAGTTGGTTGAACCCGGCCTGCTCCGGACTCATGTACTCCGGCGTGCCGACCACCGCCCCGAACCCGGTGACGAGCGTCCGCTCGGTGAGCGGCTGGGCGGTCGCCTTGGCGATGCCGAAGTCGATCACTTTCACCACCGGCTTGTCGTCGTACATCGCCACCAGCACGTTGCCCGGCTTGATGTCGCGGTGGATCACCCCCTTCTGGTGGGCGTGCTGAATGGCCTCGCACACCGGAATGAACAGTTCCAGCCGCTGCTGTGGGGTGAACTTCCGCTCGTCGCAGAACTTGGTGATCGGCACGCCCTTCACCAACTCCATGACGAAGAACGGCCGGCCGGCGGGGGTGCTGCCGCCGTCCAGCACGCGGGCGATGTGCGGGTGGTCCATCACCGCCAGTGCCTGCCGCTCGGCGTCGAACCGGGCGAGGACCGCCCGCGTGTCCATGCCGGCCTTGATCAACTTCACTGCCACTGTCCGCCGCACCGGGGCCGTCTGCTGGGCCATCCACACGTCGCCCATGCCCCCGCCGCCGATCTTCTGCACGAGCGTGTACCGCCCGCCGAGCACCATGCCGGCCGCCGCCTCATCCGGTTCATCGGGTTCGACCGGGGCCACACCGTACGGCCGCGTCTGATCTTGCGGGCGGTAGTAGGCGTCGAGGCGGTCCAACTCGCGGAGCAGGTCGGGGCTGGCAGCGTCCGGGTCGAGTCCTTCGCCGCGGAGGAAGTCGGCCACCCGCACCGGCTGCCGGGCGAGCAGCAGGAACTCGTACTTGTCGCACAGCCGGTCGTCGCGCACGCCCACGGAAACGGTTTCGTCGTCGGACGGGTTCGGCCGTGCGGGCATGGCGGGCGTTCCTCGGGCGTGAACTGCTCCACTGTAATGGCAGACCGCCGCCGCGGGCCATCACTGATGTGCGAAAAAAAATCTTCGCGGCGGGATGACGGGTGCGAACGGTGGACGGCCATTCTCGGGGTGCGACCTGTGCCCCCACTGGAGAGACACCCATGACCACCCGTGAACACCTGCTCTGTCTCGTCGTCCTGGCGACGGTCGTGTTGGTGGCGCTGGTGTCGTTCGCGCGAACGCCCGCCCGCGGTGGATCCCCGGTGTGGTCGTGCGGGGCATTCGGGTTGAAGCGGTGAACGGAAGAGGCGGTTGTCTGGCTGGACGCGACACGGGTTGAGAGCGGTTCGACGAGCGGGTGAAAGGATGCGGTCAAACGTCTCCGGTCACAACACCTGACAGGCCATGTCCGGTGAATCGGAAAGTGTCGGTGGTGTCACCCGGTTGCAAGCTCCCGGCGACGACAAGGCACCTTGTCGTCGCCGGGAGCTTGCGACCGGGCGAGGGGTCGCCCTACTCCCCGGCGCGCTCGGGGCGGAGGCTCCGCACCCACACGCCGGCCTGCCACATCTCGCTCTCGGCGATCTCCTTCAACTCCTTCTCCAGGCTCTGCCGGTAGTCCGGCTTGCTGTTCGCCTCCAGCGTGCGGCGGGTTTCTTCCCCGCTCGCCACGCTCTGGTACAGCTTCTCGAACACCGGCTTGGCGGCGTCGTGGAACGGCTTGAACCAGTCGAGCGCGCCCCGCTGGGCGGTGGTCGAGCAGTTGGCGTACATCCAGTCCATGCCCTTCTCGGCGATGAGCGGGTACAGGCTCTGCGTCGCCTCTTCCACCGTCTCGTTGAACGCCTCGCTCGGCGAGTGCCCGTTCTCCCGCAGCACCTCGTACTGCGCCAGCCACAGGCCGTAGATGGCGCCCATCAGCACGCCCCGCTCGCCGGTCAGGTCGCTGAACACTTCCTTCTGGAACGTCGTCTCGAACAGGTAGCCGCTGCCGATGGCCACGCCGAGCGCCAGGCAGCGGTCCCGCGCCCGCCCGGTGGCGTCCTGGTGGATGGCGAAGCTGCTGTTGATGCCGCGGCCTTCGAGGAACAGCCGCCGCACGGTGGTGCCCGACCCCTTCGGCGCGCACAGCACCACGTCGATGTCGGCCGGCGGGATGACGCCGGTTTGGTCCTTGTACACGATGCTGAACCCGTGGCTGAAGTACAGCGCCTTGCCGGCCGTCAGGTGCGGCTTGATCTTCGGCCACATCTCCTTCTGCCCGGCGTCGCTCAGCAGGTACTGCACCACCGTCCCTTTCGCCGCCGCCTCTTCCGGGTCGAACAGCGTCTGGCCGGGCACCCATCCGTCTTCCAGGCACAGGTCGTAGGCCTTGCCGCCCGTCCGCTGGCCGACGATCACCTTCACCCCGTTGTCCCGCATGTTCAGCGACTGCCCGCGGCCCTGCACGCCGTACCCGACGACGGCCACGGTCTCGTCCTTCAGGATGGCCTTCACTCGCTCCGGCGGGTAGTCGGTCCGCTCGACGGCGATCTCGTGGTTCGAGCCGAGGTGCAGTTCTTTCATGTGGAATTCTCCGAGGGGATGAGACGAGCCGCGGCCCCCCCGGGGGGGGGGTGGCCAAACCCCCCCCCGGCGGTGGCGGCGCGGGGGTGGG
>JANNVG010001168.1:0-19114 GCA_031414395.1 Fimbriiglobus sp. | reverse complement strand
CCCTCGGCCGACGTGCGGTAGGCGGTCACGCGCACCTGCCCGGCGGTGGTGAACTTGCAGGCGTTGGCGATCAGATTCAGCACGCACTGCCGCACGCGGGTGGCGTCGCCGACGGCCGGGCCGAGGTCGGGCGGGCAGTCGAGGGAGATGGCGTTGGCGTTCTTCTTGGCCAGCGGTTCGACCGACACCATCAGGTCGCGGATGACGGCGGCCGGGTCGAACGGCTCGCGGGCCAGCTCGATCTTGTTGGCCTCGATCTTGGACAGGTCGAGGATGTCGTTGATGAGGGTGAGCAGGTGGTTGGCCGAGGTGTGCACCTGGGTTAAGTCGTCGGTGTACTGCGGCAGGTGGTCGGCGGCGGCCTGTTCGAGCAGCATCTCGGAGTAGCCGATGATGGTGGTGAGGGGGGTGCGGAGTTCGTGGCTCACCATCGCCAGGAACTGGCTCTTGGTGCGGTCGGCCTGCTCCGCGGCTTCCTTCGCCACCCGCAGCTTGTTCGCCTCCGCTTCTTTGGCGAAGCGGGCCTTGCCCACGCTCACCGCCGACGCGAACAGTTGGACGACCTGCGCTTCGAGCGGGCCGAGTTCCCGCTTCTTGGACGCCACCAGCCGCGTGCCCGACACCGCCCCGACCACCTCCTGCGCCTCGTTGAACACCGGCGAGGCCACCACGCTCTGCACCCCCATCAGGCTCTCGGTCGGGTTGAGCACCGACACCGGCAGGTAGAACGTCCGCTTCTCCTTCACCACCCGCCGGAGCAGGCCGTGGCTGATCGGGCGGGCGGTGGCGCGGGGGTCACGGGCGGCATACGCCACCGTCTTCCACACCTCGCCCTCCTTCATGAGCACCGCCCCCGTGTCCAGGCCGATGCGGTCGGCCATGGCGCGGGCCGTCTCGCTGTACAGCTCCTTCAGGTCGGCCGCCCGGTGCAGGCTCATCACCGGCTCCAGCCAGCCCACCACCTGCTCGACCGGCGGCAGCGCGCCGAGCGACAGCAGGCTGGGCAGTTCCATTGTGCGCTCTTCCCGTACGGGGGCGGCGACGGTGAGGAAGCGCTGCGACGACTCCTCGTCCGGCCGCACCCACTCCACGTCGATGACCGTCTCGCCCACGCCCAGCCGCACGGGCAGCGGGCAGTCGCACGACTGCCCCGGCGTGAGCAGGCTCTGGTTGTCCACGGCCACGGGCGTGCGGGCGCTCAGGTTTTCCACCCGCACGACGGCGTTCGGCAGCTCTTCCACCTTCAAATGGTCCCGCGACACGAACCCGTCCTGTACCATGACCCGTGCGGTCGCGCCCCGCTTCGGCCCGCGGCCGAGTTCGAGCGGCCCGGCCGGGTGGGTCAGTTGCTGGTTCTCCAGGCGGTTGGCGACGGTCAGTGAGATCATGGGCGTACCAGAGGGCCGGGGGCGAATCCGGCGGGCAATGAATACGGGTGGCGCGCGGCTGAAAGAAGTACGCCGTGTGAAGCGTAAGACTTGCACCGGATCGGCAGGGGTCTGCCGTTTCCGCGCCGAATTCTGGCAAGACCTCGCCCCCGTCCCCCTCTCCCAGGGGAGCGGGGGGTTTCACGGCGGATGACTGGAACCGGGACCGGAGTGCCCGGGTGCTCAACCACCCACCCGGTCACTCCGGTCCCGGTTCCAGATTGAACACCCCCTCCGTTCGGAGAGGGGGCCGGGGGGTGAGGTCTTCAGGACTTCACCCGTGGGGAGGGGTGTTGTGGCAACCGACCAGCTTCGGCTGGATGCTGTACTAGGGGCACTCGATGACGGCCCGGGCGGTCCACTGGCACGAGGGGGTTTTCCTCCAGCCGCACCACTTCCAGGCGGAGCACCGCCACCAGGCCGACCGCACCCGCCGGGCGGTGGGGTGGGTGAGCCACCACTGTTGGGGCCTGCGGTCGGTCGTCATCGACCCCGACGCCCTGCTGAACTCGCGGCTGGTGGTGCGGTCCCTCCGCGGGCTGTTCCGCGACGGCACGCCGGTGGTGGTGCCCGACGACGCCGTGCTGCCCGCGGTCGATCTGAAAGGGGCGTTCCAGCCCGGTCAGCCGCTCACCGTCTTCCTCGCGTTGCCGGTGCTGAACCTCGGCAAGTCGAACGCCGCCGACGACACCCCCGACCCGACCGCCCGCTTCCGGCTCGATTCGCAAGAACTGGAAGACGAGAACACCGGCGTGAACCCACAGCCGGTTCGCGTGCGGGTGCCGAACGTGCGGCTGCTGCTCGGCGACCAGGACCAGACCGGGTACGACACCCTGCCCATCTGTCGGCTGGAAAAGTCGGCCCTGGCGAACTCGCCCCCGCAACTGGACGCCACCTACATTCCGCCGGTGCTGGCCTGCGACGCCTGGCCGGAGTTGCACGCGGGTGTGCTGCAATCGACCTACGACCGCATCGGCCGCAAGCGGCAGCGGCTGGCCGACCAACTCGCATCCCGTGGGGCGGGGGTCGGGTCGCCCGACCCGGTGGACGTGACCGCCCTCGCCCACCTGCGGGAACTGAACGCGGCCTACGCCGCCCTCGGCGTGATCGCCCACACGCCGGGGGTGGCACCCTTCACCGCCTACACCGAACTCTGCCGACTCGTCGGCCAACTGGCGATCTTCGACCGCACCGGCCGCTGGCCCGCCATTCCCCCGTACGACCACGACGACCTCGGCGGCTGCTTCCTGCGGGTGAAGTTGTACCTGGATGCGCTGCTCGACATCCTGCCCGAACCGGAGTACAAGGAGCGGCCGTTCGCCGGCATCGGCACACGGCTGCAAGTGGCCGTCGAACCGACGTGGCTGGACGCCGCTTGGGAGTTGTTCATCGGCGTGCGGAGCGAGACCGACCCGGACGAGGCGGTACGGCTGCTGACCGTGCCCGGCCAACTGGACCTGAAAGTGGGCGCGGGCGACCGCGTGGACGCCATCTTCCAACTCGGCCAGGCCGGGCTGAAGTTCGAAACCTGCCCACGACCGGGCGTTCTGCCGGACATGGCCGGTCAGCGGTATTTCCGGGTCAGCCGGATGCCCGATAAGGAATGGTCGGCGGTGGTGCGGGCGCTCACGTTGGCGGCACGGATTAACGAAACACGACTGGTGGGCAGCCTGAACGGGCAACGCACGGTGACGGTGCGAACCGCCGGCGGGCAGACGCAGACGATGCAGTTCACCCTGTACGCCGTACCGAACGGGTAATGAGGCGAATCTGATGAATCGCAACGTGATCGTTACGGACCACTGGTCGAAAGTTGCAACTCGTCACTTGTTTGATGCGAACTGGCCGGATGATCCGGTGAGTCGGAAGCAGCATGAGGACGGGCAGCAGTGTGGTGGGTGTTCGTACTTCACCCCGTTCAACGACGATTTCGGCCTCTGTTCGCATCAGAAGTCACGCCACCACCTCGAAACGGTGTATGAGCACTTCACCTGCCCGGCTTATGTTCTGGAAGGGTGGGGGCCGCATAGCTTTTCTGAGTCGAAGGACTTCCACTGCCGGTGTGGTGGCGAAGGGTCTGAATACTGGGATCGGATCGCGGCGATCTTCGAGAAAGAGAACGAACCGAAGGAGTGATTGGCGAACAATGCGCGACGACCTGGCCAACCTGGTGAACCCCATCCTCCGCACGGCGCTCGACCTGCGGGACGGGTGGGCCGCGGGCACCGGGCCGTCGCTCGACGCCGGCCGGCAGCGGCTCCGCGACCGCTTCGCCCCGCTCATTCGCGCCCACCCGCCCGGTGTCGCCAGTGGCACCGCCGCCGCCCCGGTCGATCTGCTGTCCGGCCCCGCCGTTCAGCCCGAAGCCACTTACCTCGGCATCGGCTACCCGCTCGCCTGCTGGGTGGACGAGCTGTTCACCCTCCGCTCGCCCGTGGCGAACCAGTGGACCGACCGCAAGCTGGAGGCCGATTACTTCGGCACGAACGACCGCGCCTGGCGGTTCTGGGTGCAGGCCGACCTGGCCGCCGCCCGCCCGGACACCGATCATTTGGAAGTGTTCTTCCTGTGTGCCGCCCTCGGCTTCCGCGGCGACAAGATCGACGACCCGCCCGCGTACACCGCCTGGGCCGCCGCCACCCGCGACCGCCTGCTGCCCGACCGCGCCGCCGAGTGGGTCGGCCCGCCGGCCCTCGACCCGCCGGCGAGCGTGCCCCCGCGCCACGGGTTCGCCCGCCTGCGGCGGATGGCCATCGCCGCTGGGGTGTTCGGGCTGGTGGCCGTACCCACCGCCGCGTGGCTGGTGGCAAGGCTGTTGACTCGCTAGCCCGACGCGCGAGCCAGGGACGGGGAAAAGGGTGTTGAACACCCCCCAATCACCTCGCCATCGCCGGGAGCTTGCGACCGGGCGACGTTCGCGCGGGAATAAAACTTGCGGTGGCGATACAGTAAGTTGCCCCCTTGAACACCCCCTCTCCCCTGGGAGAGGGGGCCGGAGGGTGAGGTCTTCCAAACCGATGTCCCTGCTCACTCGCCTGAACACCCCGAAGGCCCGCCGCGTGCTCTGGTGGGTCGCGCACGTGCTGCTCGTGCTGCTCGTCGTCGCCCTGCTGTGGTTCGTCAACGACCGCTTCAAACTCGGCGAAACGCTCCTCTCGCCGTTCCCCCTGCTGCACGCCGTCTGGCTGCCGCTGCTCTTCCTGCTGCTGTACGCCGGGGCGTGGTTCGCCGTCTGGTTCTTCCGCCTGATCGCCGACGGCCCGCGGAGGAGCCACCCGGACATCGACTCCGCCTGGGCCGACATCCGCGCGAGGCTGTCCGCCGCCGGCATCGAGTTGAACAGCACGCCCGTGTTCCTGGTGCTGGGGCGGCCGAAGACCGACGCCGCCGACTTCTTCGCCGCCACCGCCGTGCCCTTCGCCGTGCGACACGACGCCGGGGCACTCGCCGTGTACGCCACCCGCGAGGCGGTCTACCTCGTGGCGAGCAAGGGGAGTGTGCTGTCGAAGTTCGCCGGCCTGGGTGACGCCGTCGTGCCAGTTGAAACGCCGAAAGTCGTGCCACTGCTGACCGCCGACACCGAACCGGCCGGCGAACTGTTGGGCACTCTCGCACCTTCACCCGTTGCCGCCACCCGCGACGTGAGCGACTGGCTGCCCGCCCCCGCCGCCCCGGTACGCACCGACCTGTCCGCCGAGCAGATCGCCGCCGAGCGCGAGCGGCTGGTGTACGTGTGCAAACTGCTCGCCGCGGCCCGCCGCCCGCTCTGCCCGGCGAACGGTGTGGTCTGGCTGCTGCCCTTCCGCTCCACTGACAGCCCGGTGTCAGCGAGTGCCACCGCCGCCGCGTGCCGGGCCGACCTGGACGCGCTGGAAACCGGCCTTCAGCTCGACTGCCCGATGGCGGCGGTGTTCACCGACGCCCAGGAATTGCAGGGCTTCCGCGATCTGGTGGGCGGGTTACCGGCGGGCGTGCGAACGGAACGCCTGTTCGGCCGGTCGTTCCCGCTGGTGCCGAACGTGCCGCCCGACGCCCGCCACGGCATGATCCTCTCCGGCCTCGACTGGGTGGCCGGCAAGCTGGTGCCGGCGCTGCTGTATCAGCGATTCGGCGCCGGCCCGTCGCCGGAGGAAGCGGCCCGCCTGTGGCGACTCCTCGACGACCTGTTCGCCCGCCGCGAAGCGGTGGCACGGGTGGTCAGTCAGGGGTTGCTCTCCCGCCCGCACCGTCCGGCGATGCTCTCCGGGGTCTATTTCGCCGGCACCGGCCCGGACGCCGCCGACCGCGCCTTCGCCGCCGGCGTGCTGGCCGAACTGCGGCTGTCGCAAAACTTGGTGGCGTGGACCGACACCGCGAACGCCGACGAGCGCGACACCCGCCGCACGGCCACGGTGGGATACGTGGCGATTGCAGTCGCCGCGATCGCACTGGCCGCGTTCGGTTGGTGGACGTGGAACCAATAGGTGCCGCCTGCCGGGCGGCACTCTTCTGTAGCCGGGGTCTGTGACCCCGGTCAGAGCCGGCCTCACAGAGGCCGGCTGCAGTACCGCCCGGCAGGCGGCACCCTACTTCAGCAACAACCCCAACTCCACCGCCTTCTCTTCGCCCGCCTTCAACTCAATCGGCAATCGCTTCACCCGCCCGGTGCTCGTCTTCTCAACGACCAGCGTGTACTTCCCCGGCGGCAGATCCGCGAACGCGAACGACCCGTCGTCCTTCGTCTTGGCCGTCGCCTTCTCCTTGCCCTTGTCGTCGAACAGCACCACCGTCAGCCCCGGCTGGGCGAGCGTGCCCTCGACCACTTTGCCCGTCACACTCGCCGGCTCGGGCTTGTTGATGTCCGCCGCGTCCGCCCGCTCCACCGTGATTGTGGCGAACCCGACCAGTCCCGATTTCGACGTGAACCGCACGCTCACATCCAGCGGACCCTTCGCCCCGTCGAGCGGGATCGTCGCGGCCCACTCGTTGCGGCCGTCGGCCGGCTTCGCCGCAATCAGCATCGCGTTCGGCGGCGGGGCGTCGTTCGCCGGTTTGCCAACGAAGAAGTGAACCTCCTTCACGCCCGACACCGGCAGGTCGCACGTCGCCCTCACTGACAACGGCTTGTCAGCGGCCGCCTTCGCCGGCGGGTCGAGGAACCGCACCTCCTGCGGGCGGCGGCCGTCGAACACGATCACCTTGCGATCACGGGCGAGTTCCTTCCCGTTCGCGTCGAGCAGCCGGGCCACCACCACCCGCTTGCCCACCAGCCGGTCGAGCGGCACTTTCGGCTCCGGGTCGCCCACGGTCGCCTTCAGCGTCAGCCCGCCCTTCGGGTCGATCGCCACGCCCACCGTGCGGACCTTCGCCGGGATGTCGCGGCGGGTGAAATCGGCGACGAACTGATCGCCCTTCTCAACGCCAACTTCCACCTCCACCGTCGCCGTCGGCGGGGCGTTGTCGGTCTCCACCTTCACCCCCAGGGGGGCGGTGCCGGTGGCGAAGTCGTCGGCCCGGATGCTCACCCGCGGGGCAGTGAGCGGCTGGAACCGCACGGCCGCGTCGCCGGCCGCTTCTCCGGCGAACGTGAACGCCCGCTCCACGCCGTCCGCGGACACGGCGAGCGTGACCGTCCGCCCCGCGCTCGGCTCGAATTTCAGCCGTTTCACGTACAGCTTCAGTACGCCCTGACCCGGCACAAATACCCCACTCAGCTTGCCGTCGGCCACCGTCAGCCCGCGGTTGCGGTCCTCGGGGAACGTCAGTGACACCGGCATGTCACCGCCCGCGAACGTGACCCGCTCGCCGACACGGGCCGTCAGTTCACCCGAGGGCGAGTACGTCACCTCCCGCACGTCGAGCAACTCGGCCGGCTCCGTCACTCGCACGGGCACGGTGAACGTCTGCCGCACCTGTCGCGTCTTCGGGTCGAGCAGGAGAATCACGAACTCGGCGGGGGCGGTGTCGAACTCGGGCGGCGGGCTCGCGGGCGGAGTGGCCGGCACTGGCATGGGGAAAGCGAGCGGCTTCTTCTCGCCCGGTTCGAGTGTGACCGCCGCCGTCTCGCGGGCCGGGCTGGTCAACTGCACGACCACCGTTTGGGGTGCCGTCGTCGGGTTGAACAGCACCAGCGCGAACTTCGCCGGCTGGCCGTTCGGCCGCACCCACAAGGATGTGGCCGCCACAGTCGGCGACTTCGGGTCGGTCGAGACGAGCAACTCCAATCGGTTCGACAGTGACCCGGTGTCTACCGACACCCGCTTGAAGAACACTCGCCCGCCCACTTCGCACCGTACCAGCACGCCGGACAGCATCGGGTGCTTCTCCGGATGCGTGCCGACCGTGAGCGTGCGGTCGGCGATGACAGCGCGCACGGGTGACAATTCGACTGGACCAGCCGACGGCGTAGTGACCCACACGGCCGCCGGTGACAGCACGTCCACGTTCGTGGTGATGGGCTTCTCGGCGCCGATCAATCGCACTGACACGCCGACCACGCCCGAGCGCTTCGCCGGGGTGAGGGCGAGTGAAATCGCCTGAATCTCTAGCCTCGGAGCGTTGGGTACGGTCGCACCCAGCCGTCGGCACGAGTCGAGGGCACGGGCGAAGAACACCCCATCGGCGGACGCGCCCGGCAGGTCGAGCGGGTTGCGAGAAAGGTGGTCGAACCTCCCCGCGTGCCACGCCAGGAACTCGCCGCGCGATGTGTTGAACACGGCCGGCGCGGGGCGTGTGACCGTCCGGCGGACCCACGACAGCGGCACCGGCACCTCGCGCGGGTCGGTGCCGGTCGGCACGCTGCGGCCGGCCGCGTAGTCCTCGTCGTCCGCACGGTCGCGCTCGCGGGTGGCGTCGTCGAGTCGCTTCGCCAGTGCCAGCCGCACGCCCCACAACTCGGCCCGCTCCTTGGCCGGGATGAGCGGGAACGTCAACACGCGATCCAACTCCGCCAACTCGTGCGGGCCGGCGTCGGACCCGCTCGCCTTGCGTCGAACCGCCGCCAGTGCGGGCGGCTGATACGGCGTTGTCGCGGTGCGGGTGGCGGCGTCCACTTCGGTCGTAAGTTTCGCCCACGTGGTCGCGGCGGCATTCAGATCGGGTGAAGCCGCGGGTGCGACCAGTGAAGCCCGCAACGGGTCGAGTGAGTCGGCTTTGGTCAACACCCGCTCGCCGCGGCGAAGGGCGCTCACGGCGGTGCGGTGTGCGTCGGCGGCGACGGCGAGCGTGCGGAGGGTGGATTCGAGTTCGCCGAGCGCGCGGTCGGTGTCGTCCGGGTTCGCAAGTGTCGGCGAACTGGTGAACGTGACCGCCGTGGACCACTGCGCGAACGCCCGCTCCAACCCCACCCGCCCCCACGCGAAGAACTCGGCGCGCTTGCTCAGGGCCTCGAATTCCAGGCTGTTTCGCAACAGTCTTGCGGCTCGTTCGGGCGACACCACTTCACCCGCCAGCCGTCGCAACAGCAACGATGGCACGCCCGCCGGGTCGGGTTCGACCTCGACGAGAAGCTTCGCCAGTCGCTTCAACTGCAACGTGGTCGGCGGCGGGTCGGCCGACGCGACGGCGAGGATGACGGGTGCGGTGGTGGGCGGCGGCTTCTCGGTCGGCTCGGTGACGGCCTCGTTGCGGACCAGATATCGGCGGAGCGTTTCCACTGCGGTGGCGTCTGGTGCGGGCGACGACTTCAACACATCGGGCAGGTCTGGATCGGGGAGATCGATGGACGCGAGTTTCGCGTCGAACGCGCGGCGGGCGTCGTCGGGCGACATCCCGGCCTGCCAGTCGCGCTCCATGTTCCGCAAGGCACGCTGTAGCGCGGCGAACTGCACCGGGGCACGGTCGGCCCGACCGTCGGTCAGCCACGCATCCTGCACGGCCCACGCTTCGAGCACCTTCGCCGGGTCGGGTGTCGGCTCGGGTTCGTCGGTCGTGGGCGTCGTCACCGGGGCGAGCACGAAGTCGGCGCCGTCGCCGGTCAGCCACGGCGTCTGCGGTGCGGTGCGGTTCTGCTCGGCCCAGCGGTGCGTGCGCGAGCGCACGAAGGCCACCAGCTCGTGTACTGACACCCGGTTGTCACGACCGCCTCCGGCCCACCCGTCGGCCGCGCCCCGCAGCCCGGCGTGCCAGTAGCGCACGAACACGCCCCCGCCGCCGAAGTGCGACTCTTCGCCGATGCCGCGGGCGAACAGCACCAGTCGCCGCGGATCGGCCACGTTTTCCAGGCATTTCTGCGCCGCCTGCACCCAGTCGGTGGTCGACGTGTGGAAGTCCAGCACCACCAACTTGTGCGCTGCCTTCACCGCCCGCACCTGCTCCAGCACCTCCGTCAGCGTCACGCGGTTCCGCCCGTGGTCGGCCCCCGGCACGCCGGCGCCGAGTTCGATCTGATCGCCCGTCACTTCGGCCGCGCCACTCAGGAACAGCACCAGCGGTTGGTCGGCCGGGTGCTGCGTCATCGCCGCGAGTGCGGCGCGCAGTTGGTCGCGGGTGGGGTCGGGGGGGAGTGTGAAGTTCGGCCGGCGGAGCGGGTCGCCGGTCACGCGGGCGAAGTCGGCGGACGCGAACGGCACGGGCGTGCCGTCGGGCAGTGTGGACGACGACACGCACACGACCGCGGCGGTCCGGGCCGGTTGCACCCACACGAGCAGCCCCAACCCGGCGGCGGCGAGCGCGCACAACCCCACGACAGCGGCGAGCGGGTGCGGGCCGCGGCGGTCGGTCGGGGGGGTGGTGGCCCGCCAGTCCGGGCCGCGGGGGGCGTCGTTCATGACGGCTCCGGGGTGTCAGCGGGGGGCGGGCGTGGGGGCCGGGGTGCCGACGGCCGGCGGCGGCAGGGCGGGCAACTCGGCGGACGTGCTCGCCCTCTTCACGTCCGCAATCGCCACGAATTCCAGGCTCTCGGCCTTCTTCATTGCCGCGGGGTCGGTCCACCAGAACAGGGCGGTCACGCGGTTCGCGTCGCGGTAACACCGCACCTCGGTGCCGTCCGGCGGCGTGCCTTTCACCCGCACGCTGATCGGCGACCCGGCGGGGTGCGTGAGGCGAACGACCAGGCACGACCGCCCGTCGTGCGACTCCACTGACAGCCCGTTGACAGTGACCTCGCCCGCGGAGGTGGCGACCGCCACCGGCGATGACAGCCGGTTGTCAGTGGGCAGCGGCCAGGTGCCGCACGCGGGGAACGGGCGGTCGGCCGACCACCACGCGGACAGCGTCGGCACTGCCGCCGCGCCGCCGTCGGTCGGCCACGCGGGGCAACTCACGTCCCACGCCGGGCACGGCCAGCCGGTGCCGTTCGCCCACTTCACTGCCACGGCCGATTTGGTGGAAGGGGTCAACTCGAACCACACGTCGGCGATGCGGGCGGGCGAAAGCACCTTCGCGGCTGGGTCCGCCGGGCGGTCGGCGAGGGCGACGAGTTCGAGTCCACCGGCGTCGGTCAGCCGCTGTCGCGGGACGGCCACCGTCCACTCGCTTGCCTTCAGGTGTGACACGGCGGGCACGTCGGCGGCGTAGTCCGGGCGGGTGAACCGCGGCCCGTCTTTGCCTGCACTCAGTCCCAGCAGCAGCCGCTCGCCGGCCCGCAAATTCAGCGGCTGATCGAGTTGAAGGGCCGGCGACCGCAAGTTGAAGTTCCCACCCGGCGGCAGCGGTGACAGCCAGTTGTCAGCGGCGTCGGTGCCGCCCGCCAGGTCGTCGGGCGTGCCGGCCTCGTTCACCAGTTTCAGCCGCACTTGCGGGGCGGTGGCGGTGCGAATCCAGTCGAGCAGTCGGCCAGTCTGGTCGGGCGTGAGGAACAGGCCGGCGGGTTTGAAGGTGGTGACGGTGCGGTATTCGTCGCGGACGGCCTCGGCCGCTTTTTCCGCGGGGAACGCGACCACGTGCAGCGGGCAGCCGTCGCCGAAGGCGGCTCGCAGGGCGTCCTTCACCGTCACCTTTTTCGGGTTCACGTCGGCGTCGGTGAAGCGGTTGTCAGCACAGTCGCTGAACAGGATGACGGCGCGGGGCGACACGTCGGGTACGGCGGCGCGGGCCTTCAACACCGACCGCGTGACGGCCGACTTGTCCCACGGCGTGAGTGCCCGCACCCGCGCCATGACGCCGGCGATGTCGGTGTCGCAGTCCCACACCGCGGCCGGGCGGAGGGTGGCGAAGGTGTCTTCCGGTGTCGTCGCGCCGGGCGTCTTCTGGCCGAACGCCGACACCGCCACCGTCACGCCATTGGGCACCACTTTCAGCACACTTTCCAGCCCGTCGCACGCGGACACGAACCCGCCGTCGGCCATGCTGCCGGAGCAGTCGATGACGAAGTGCAGGTGCCCGCCGCCGGTGCCGAACTTGGCCCGCACGTCGGGCGCCGGCCGCACGGCCACTGACACCGCGTTGTCAGCGGGGCGGCGGACGGCGGTGGCGTGCGGCAGCGGGTGGCGGGCGACGCTCACCTTCGTGTCGGCCACCTCCCCGCGGAAGTACCCGCGGAGCGTGAGCACCGACGCCTCGACCGTCGGCGTGGTCGGCATCGGCCCGATGCGGGCGGGCACGCTCAGCGTGATCGGATCGGGAGTTCCGCGGACGAACCGGCCGTCGCCACCGGAGTACGTGACGAAGCCGAGGTCCGTCGCCTTTGGAGCGAGCGTGAACGTCACCCGCGGGTCGGGTTCGTCGGTGACGGTGATGTCGGCCGGCGCGGTCACGGTGAACGGGTACGGCGTGGCGGGCACGGGCGGGGTGATGGGGCGGTCGGCCAGCTTGCGGGCGTCGTCGCGGAGCACGTCGGCCGCGTGGCGGTAGTACGGCTTGGCGAAATCGCCCCCGCTCCAGCGGTCGGCGGTGGTGCGAATGGCCTGCCACAGCAGGAGTTGCTCGGCTCGCAGCGCTCGCAACCGCACGGCCGGATCGGTGGTCACTGGCAGGAGCGACGCGCGGGCGAGGCGGTCGGCGGTGGACAAACTGTCGTCGTCCGTCGGGATCGTGGCGGGCAGTTGGCGCACGGCGGTGGCGAACCGCTCGCCGGCGGCGGTCAACTCGGCCGGGGCGTCGGCCTGCCGCGAGAACTGGTCGATCTGAAACGCGGTGCGGTCGAAGTCGTCGCCGGCGGCGCGGGTGTACGCCTCGCGGCCGACGGCCGACAGGTGCAGCAGCCCGCGGCGGCGGGCGGCGGCGAAGGCCCGCTCCTTCACTTCATCAACGGTCGGTTCGGTGAGCGGTTCGGCACGGGTGCGAGCCAATACGTGCAACTGCCGCGACGCCCTTCGGTGTTCGGTCAACAGTTCACGTCGCCGCTCGGCGGACGGCACTGACAACGCCATGTCAGCGGCCTGCCACCACCGCGCCAGTTGCTCGCGGCTCTCGTCGCCGGGGCGGGTGTCGAGCAGGCGGGCGACGGCCGCACGGTGTAACGCGCTCACTTCGTTCACGCGGTCGGCCACCGCCCTCGCCTGCGTTTTCAGGCTGTTCACGCGGTCGGCGGTGGGCGCGCCGTTCACCCACTCGCCCAGCCGGTGAACGTCGGCCCAGGTGGTCCGCACCACCGTCAGCCACTCCTCGCGGGTCATGCGGCCGAGCAGATCCTTCGGATGTTCGCCGGTGGCCAGCCACTCGGTCAGCCCGATCAATCGGAATGCCGACGTGTGCCACGTGTGCCGGGCGAACCGTACACCCTCCGCGACTCGGGCGGTCGTGACGATGTGCAACTCGGCGGTGGTGGCGAAGTCGTCGGCCTTCTTCCAACTGTCGGCGTCGGCGGCGAAGAGCAGGTCTTCGGCCTGTCGGCGGGCGGTGTCTGCGGCGCGCTGGTCGTCGGCGATCCACGACCGCACGGCTTCAGCGTCCGCTCCCGTGGCGGTCTGTTCGGCCAGCAGCCTCAAGCGAAGTACCCGTTTCACGAGTGGCCACACGGCGGCGGTGGCGGGGTGGTCTGGCAGATCGCGGGCGAGCATCGTCAGGATGTGCAGTTCGGCCGGCACCACGTTGACCCCTTCGACGACGAGTGCCACCACCGGCGGGGCGAGCCGCAGTCGGGCGAACGGGTCGTCGGCCACCCAACTCACGAGCGCGCGGCCGAACGCCAGCCGGTCGGCCTTCGCCTTCTCCCACTCGGCCGGGCGGTCGGCGGCGCTCGCGGTCGCCACCTTCGCCACCGTCGCGGACGGCACAGTGTCGGCACTCGGTTGGCCGAGCGCGGCGGGCAGTGCGAGCGTCTGCGGCGACACCGGCACCACGCGGGCGGCCAGGATTTTCAGGCGAATCTGTTCGGCGTTGTCGGCGGCTTTGGCGGACGCGGCTTCGTTGCCATCGGCCAACGCCCGGTCGGATCGCGTCACCCAGCCGGTGTACTCGCGCCACAGTTGCGGGGCAAAGGCTGCCGGGTGCGGGGTGGCCTTCTCCACCTCGGCGAAGTGCGTCCACATCGTGTCCCACACGGGCGGCGGGGCGAACGCGGCGGGCAGCGGGTCAACTGCCGTCGCCTTGTCCACGATGCCGAGGAACATGTCGTGGCGGCGGGTGTCGGCCGTCGGCAGCACTTCCGGCACTTGCAACGCGGCCCGCTGGTCGCGTGCCCAGGTGCGCGTCTGCCGGGTCGTGTATTCAATTAACTCGTCCGCTGACAGCCGGCTGTCACTGTTCGCGTCGGCCCCGCCTGCCAGTCCGGTTCGCAGGAAGTGCAGGAAGACCGATTCGCCCCACTCCGGCGACCGCCACGAAGTTTGATTCACACCCGCACCCACGAACACGAGCAGGTTCGGCACGGCCGCGATGTCGCCTTCAAGTGCTTGCACCCCGCGGGCGAAGTCGTTCTGAAACTGCCCGAGTACGGGGGCGGAGGTGTTCGCGGTGTCGAAGACGATCAGCTTGCGGGTGTCGGCCGGCAGCTTCGCCGCGGCATCAAGAATCATTTTCACCCGGATGCGCTCGTTCGGTTCGGCGTTGGCGTCGTCGGGGATCAGGTACGGCCCGCTCGCGTCGCACCCGCCGTTCGCGGCGAACACCGCCACCACCGTCGGCGTGCGGGCACGGGACAACTCGTCCATCACGCGGCCGGCTTCCCCACGGCTCAGGCGGTACGGCGTCGGGTCGGGCCGCAGCCGCGCACGACCGGGGCGGGCGAGTTCGGTCAGCAGTCGCCCGTCGGCGGTGGCAGTCGTGTTCGCAGGCAGCGACAGGTTGTCGCCGTAACTCGCGGTGGCCACGATCAGCCGCGGGGCGGTCGGCGGGGTCAGCCAAAGTACGGCGTAGGTGATTGCCGCCACGCACGCGCCCAGCCCGCTCAGCACGCCGACGGTTTTCCACACGCGCGCGGACCCTCGTCGGCTGATTGCCGGTGACGGGTTCGACCACGATGCCGGACGCTGGGCCATGGGTGGGGACCTCACCCCCCGTCCCCCTCTCCCAGGGGAGAGGGGGTGTTCAACGCGAATGCCTTTCGGACTCGTTCGCAGCCGCAACGGAACTTTTGCAAGTTGAACACCCCCTCTCCCCTGGGAGAGGGGGACGGGGGGTGAGGTCCGGGACGGCAACGACTTACGAATTACGGCGGTAGGGTTACGCCCGCCCGCCGACCCGTCTTTCATCGTACCGCCGCGCCAGCCGAGAAAGGAAACGCCGACTGGCGACGTAAGATACCCGGACGCCGGCCACCCGTTCCGGCCGGTTGTGCCGGATGCGCCGAGATGGACCGCCCATGAGCGACCCGGAGCCGCCCCGCCGACCGCGGGCGCGGCCAGACCTGAAAAACCTGTACGACGCCCTCCAGCCGTCCGAGGTGGCGCGGGCGAAGGTGGTGGACAACGGCGTCGGCATGGCGTTCGTGCTCGTCCCGGCCGCGTCGTTCCGCATGGGCGAGGCCGGCTTCCGCACGAACGAGGTGCCGGTTCACGAGGTGGTGCTGACGACCGCATTCTACATGGGGACGGCCCCGGTCACGCAGCAGGCGTATCGGCTGGTGACGGGGCAAAACCCAGCGCACTTCACCCCGGAGCGCGGCGGGTCAACGGCGCACCCGGTCGAGCGGGTGAGCTGGGACGACGCGGCGCGGTTCTGCGAACGGCTGACCGCGAGGCCCGAAGAGCAGTCGGCCCGCCGGCGGTATCGCCTGCCGACCGAAGCGGAGTGGGAGTACGCCGCCCGCGGGGGCACTGTCACGCCGTTCCCGACGGGGGAACTGTTCACCGCCGCGCACGGCACGTTCGACGCCCGCCACCCGTTCCCAGAAGGAACGACGACTGGCGAGAGTGCCACCGGGCCGACGCCGACGGGCACGTTCCCGTCCAACAGCTTCGGGCTGCTCGACGTGTGCGGTGGCGTGTGGGAGTGGTGTTCCGACTGGTACGACGAGAAGTTCTACGCCAGTTCGCCGGTCCGCGACCCGTCCGGCCCGCCGACGGGCACGCGGCGGGTCCTCCGCGGCGGGTCGTGGAAGAATCAGGCGCACTCGTGCCGCGTGGCGTACCGGAACGCGCTGCCGCCGCACCAGAAGAACTCGGCGACGGGGTTTCGGGTGGTGTTGGAGGTGGGGTAAGTGAAGAGACCTCACCCCCGGCCCCTCTCCATGAATGGAGAGGGGTGTTCAACCTGTGAACGTTCTTGGTCGTTACCACAAGCCAACGTGGCACGCTCGCACGGCTCGCGGCGAAGAGTCGGAAGCTGTTCCCCTTGAACACCCCCTCTCCTGTGGGAGAGGGGGCCGGGGGGTGAGGTTTAAGAAACACCCATGCCCCGCATCCTGCTGGTCGAAGACAACGACGCCAACCGGGTGATGCTGTGCCGCCGGCTCGAGCAGAAGGGGTACGCGCTCACCCCGGCGGAATCGGGCGAGCGGTGCCTGGAGTTGGCCACCGCCGACCCGCCCGACCTGATCCTCATGGACATCGGCCTGCCCGGCATCGACGGGCACGAGACGACTAAGCGGCTGAAGGCGGGCGAGCGGACGCGGCTCATCCCGATCATCGCCCTGAGCGCCCACGCCCAGGCGACCGACCGCGAGAAGTCGCTGGCCGCGGGGTGCGTCGAGTTCGAGAGCAAGCCGGTGCAGTTGCCAACCCTGCTGGCGAAGATCGAGGCCGCGCTCAAGATCGCCGCCCCGCCCCCGCCGTCGGCCGACGACACGGGCGTGTTCGCCGCCCCCAAGGCGCCCGGCGACGTGGCGCGGACGGCCGAGCCGCCGGTGCTGCCGGTGGCGCCCACGGTGCCCGTCGGCCGCAAGCGGATTCTGGTGGTGGAAGACACCGAAGTGAACCGCGTGCTGCTGCGGCGGCGGCTGGAAAAACAGGGGTTCGACGTGACCGAGGCGGCGGACGGCCGCATCGCGCTGGACCTGGTGCGGCGGAGCACGTTCGACCTGGTGCTGCTCGACATCATGATGCCGGAGGTGGGCGGGTACGAGGTGCTCGAGCAGTTGAAGGCCGACCCGGACACGGCCGCCCTGCCGGTGATTATGATCTCGGCCATCGACGAGATGAGCAGCGTGGTGCGGTGCATCGAGGCCGGGGCGGAAGACTATTTGACGAAGCCGTATGACGCGGTGCTGCTGCAAGCCCGCATCAACGCCTGCCTGGACAAGCGGCGGCTGCGGGATCAGGAGGTGGCGTACCTGAAGGCGGTGGCGTCGCTGACGGCGGCGGCGGCGGCCATCGAGCAGGGGGCGTTCGACCCGGCGATGCTGACGGGCGTGTCGGCGAGGAACGACGAACTCGGCCGGCTGGCCCGCGTGTTCGACCACATGGCCGCCCAGGTGGTCATCCGCGAGACGCAGCTGCGGCAGGAGGTGGAGCGGCTGAAGGTGGAGATCGACGACGCCCGCAAGAAGGAGCAGGTGGCCGAGATCACCGAGACGACGTACTTCCAGGACCTGCAAGTGAAGGCGGCGAACCTGCGGCGGCGGATGCGGAAGGGGGGCGACGGGACATGACAAACGGGACGCGGATGACGCGGAAGGGCCGCGGACGAACGCGGATGGGGGAAGAGGGTCCACCGCCGAGGGCACAAGAGGACACATGAGAAGAGCGGAAGAGAGTCCGGCAACAGTGAACTCAATCTTCATCTTTTCTCTCGTGCCCTCATGTGCCCTCGGCGGTGAAATCTGTTTTTCCGCGTTCGTCCGCGTCCCTTCCGCGTCTTCCGCGTTCCTCTTCCTCGGCTCCGGTTGGTAGATTGCCCGCATGGCTTCCATCGTTTCCATCCACTCGTACCGCGGGGGCACCGGCAAGTCGAACGTCACGGCCAACCTGGCCGTGGCGGTCGCCCTGGCCGGCAAGCGGGTGGGCATCGTGGACACCGACATCCAGTCGCCCGGCATCCACATCCTGTTCGGCCTGGACGACCGGCAGGTGACTCGCGCGCTGAACGACTACCTGTACGGCCAGTGCCGCATCGAAGACTGCGCGTACCACGTCACCCCACCGGAGGTGCTCGCGGCCGGCGGGCGGGTGTACCTGATCCCGTCCAACATGAAGGCCGGGGAGATCGCCCGCGTGCTGCGCGACGGGTACGACGTGACCCTCCTGAACGACGGGTTCGAGCGGCTGCTAGACGCCCTGGAGCTCGACTTCCTGTTCATCGACACGCACCCCGGCCTGAACGAGGAGACGCTGCTGTCGATTGCCATCTCGGACGTCTCGCTGCTCATCGTCCGCCCCGACAAGCAGGACTTCCTGGGCACGGCCGTGACGATCGAGGTGTCCCGGCAACTGGGCGTGCCCGAGATGCTGGTGGTGCTGAACAAGGTGTTGCCGTCGATGGATCTGCCGGCGCTGCGTGCCGACGTGGAACGCTCCCTGCACACGGACGTGGGAGCCGCCTTCCTGCTGACCGAAGAGCTGATGCGGCTGGGCAGCACCGGGCTGTTCCGCCTGAAATTCCCCGACCACCCGTGGGCGAAGGAGATGGACAACCTCGCCCGGCGGATGCTCACCCGCCGACCCCCCGGCGGAGGTTCCGCATGACCCCGACTGCTGCCCAACGCCCGGTCGCCCGCCCCACGGCCGAGGTGGTCGCGCCGCTCCCACTCACCGACCCGGCGAAGGAACTGTTGACCGCCGACGTGGGCGTGCGGCCGTACCTGGACAAACTGACCGCCGCCGGGCTGACGGTGGACGCGCTGCGGGTGCTGGCCCTGGCGCTGCCGAAACCGGAAGCGGTCTGGTGGGCGTGCGTGTGCATCCGCAAGGCGGTGCCGAAGCCGTGGCGGGTGGCGGTGGAAAACGCCCTCGACGCGGCCGAGAAGTGGGCGACGGACGGGAGCGACGCGAACCGCCGCACGTGCGGCAGCATGGCCGAGGCTGCCGGCTGGGACACCGCCGCCGGGTGTGCGGCCGGGGCCGCGTGGCTGTCGGGCGGCAGTTTAAGTCCGCCGAAACTGCCGCCGGTGTCGCCGCGTGAAGACCTGACCGGGCAAACGGTGGCGGGGGCGCTGCTGCTCGCCGCGGCGACGGACCCGGCGACCACTGCCGCCATGCTCGTGCAATTCGTGCAAATCGGCATGACCGTCGCCGACGGCAAACTGAAGAAGGGGGAGAACCCGAAAGGGTAGCCCGACACGAGTGCGGGTGAACTATGGTTCCCAAACGCGGTCCGCCCTCCCCAGACTTGTTAGCCCGAAGCGCGGGCGCGGGGGCAACGACACGAACCCAAGAGCAGGGAGGGGGTGGGGACGTAACGGAGCGGCGGGCGGGTTGAGCGGGGGGGGCCCGCCCGCGCGCGGCGGGGGAACA
>JANNVG010001167.1:0-1533 GCA_031414395.1 Fimbriiglobus sp. | reverse complement strand
TCTTGTAGGGCGGGTCGAGCGGGGACCGCTGGTGCCGTTGCGAATCGTCGGTCAGTCGAACGCGACCAACCGCCGCGACGACCCGCCGGGCTTCCGCACGGCGGGTCGTCGCGGCGGTGCGAGGGGTTGAGCCACCTGGGGCTCCGCGAACGTGGTTGCATCCGCCGCTCGACCCGCCCTACAAGAATCACACCTTCGGCTTGCCCTTCACCACCTTCCACACCATGAACCCGAGCAGCACGGCGGCCAGCAGGGCGATGGTGCCGAACAGCCACGGCCACGGGTCGTACTCCTCCCACACGACGTTCGGCGGGCGCTCGACCTGCGACTGGTCGGCCGCTTTGGTCAGGTAGAGTTCATCCGTGCCCGGTCGCGGGGAGGATGAATCCAGAAACTCGGTCAGGTGCCACTCCCGTCCTCTCACACCGTCCGGCAACTTCGCCCAGTTGATGAGCTTCTCCATCCGTTCCGCCGGCACCTTGTTCGACCACTCCGTCCGCGCCGCCCACGCCTTCGCCCCGTCGCCGTCGCCGATGTTCCCGCTCACGCGGTCGTCGCTCAGCACGAACAGTTTCAACTCCCGCGCTCCCTTCGCCGCCTGCATGTCGGCCGGCTCGCGGTACGGGTAGAACGGCCGCTCGGTCGGGAAGCTGATCCGCACGGCGGAGCTGGTGAGGGCGAGCGTGTTCCCGCCGGCCGCGGGTGATGTGGCCGCGATCTTGAACGCCGTGATGTACCACTGGCCTTTCGTCTACGCCTCGAACCACGGGTCGAGCGCCGGGCGGGCGTCGTACCCGTTCGCGGTCAGCCAGTCGCGGAGCGTCTTCGGCTCGGCCGCTTGCAGCACCACCGCGTCGAAGTCGCCCACCCGCTTCTGCTCCACCACCGTCACACCGCGGGTGGCAGCTTGTGGGGCCGCGTCACCCGCCTCGTACTTCGACATCAACATCGGCCCGCACCCGAGCATGAGTTCTTTCGCCCGCTGCTGCACCACCGTCCGCCGCTTGGTGATGTCGGCGAGCGAGCCGAACACGTCTGCGGAAGCCTCCGCCAGTTCCGGCTTCGTCGGCGTCGGCACCATGAACCCGAACTCGGCCGACGTGGACTGGAAACTGGCGGTGCGGATGAAGTGTTCCGTCTTCGTCGCCGTGTCGTAGATGATGAGCGCCGACTCACTGCTGATGGTGGTGGTGCCATCACGGGGCGGCAGGACGGCACACCCGACGGCCGGGCGGGGGCACGCGGCCAGTGCCACGGCGAGCAACAGCGGGACGGCGAGGGCGAGGTGAGCGGGCCGCATGGGGGAGGCTCCGAGGGACGGATGGGTTTTGTAGGGCGGGTCGAGCGGGGATCGCTGGTGCCGTTGCGGAACGCCGGTGGGTCGAACGTGGCCGACGACCGCGACGACCCGCCACCCTCGTTTCAGACGGCGGGTCGTCGCGGTCGTTCGGGGCGCGAATCACACCGACGTTCGGAATGCCGGTTGCACCCGCCGCTCGACCCGCCCTACAAGACCGCCCGTTACCGATGGGC
>JANNVG010001166.1:0-3127 GCA_031414395.1 Fimbriiglobus sp. | reverse complement strand
GGCCCGCGCGGTGTGCCGGTCGGGGTTGGTCGCCGCGTACCGCAACAGTTCGTGCATCATCGGCAGGTAGCTGGGCAGCACCGGCCAGTCGGTCCAGTCGCGGTTGAACGTGCTGGTGTACACCACCACCCGCCCGCGGTGCCGCGGCATCTCCACCACCGCGGCGTCGGGCTTGCTCGCCACTTCGCCCGGCTTCAGCACCGGCGGCTTGGCAGGCACGAACGACAGGATGCGACGTGCCCGCCCGTCCGTCGGGGCGTCCAGGTGCGCGTACTGTCTGAAGGGCACGCCGATGAGGCCGCCGCGGGCGTTGTCGGTGCGGAAGGCGGCGAGCGGGTCGAGCGTGTACGCCCTCTCGTCGGCCGCGAGGCGGAAGCCCTCGTCGTCGGTCGCGGCCTTCGCCCCCAGGATCTTGCCGGCCATGATGCCGGTGCCGTCGGCGTACAGCAGCTCGTTGTAGCGGTCGCGGTTCGCCACTGCGTTCGGCCCCAGCCCGATGATGACCCCGCCGCCCCGCTTCAAGTGTGCTTCCAATCGCGCCACTTGCGCCGCCGTCACGCCCGGCACGTCGCACAGGTACACGCAGTCCACGGCCGACAGGTCGGAGAACGCCGGGTCGTTGAACTCGTTCAGGCTCACCGTCCGCGGCTTGGCGGGGTTGGCGAAGCCTCCTCTCCCCTTCGGCGGGTCGAGGGCCGTTTGCAGGTACTCACTCGCCCGCTGGAACGGGTCGGTGCTCGGCTTGCCGTTCACCAGCAGGCACGGCAGCCCCTCCCGCACCTCGAACGCCAGCGAGCGGGTGTCGTCGGCCGGCAGCCCGTCGGCCTCGGTCAGCTTCACTTGAATGAGGTGCGGGCCGGGATCGCGGAAGCGGTTCGCGTTCTCCAACACGAACGCCACGCTCGCCGCTTTGCCGCCCTCCACCACGTCGATCACTTGCGAGCCGACGGGCACCGGCGCGGCGTTGTCGGCCGCCCCCGGCCGCAGCACGCTCAGTTCCACCCGCACCGACTGCCGGCTCGCCTTGCCGAAGTTTTGCACCTGCACCAGCACGGCCGTCGGTTGATCGACGAGCGGCAGCGGGTCGGCCAGGGCCACGCCCGCCACGGTCAGGTTGTCGGCGTCGTCCGCGGCCACGTTCACCACGGCCACGTCGGCCTTGGGCAGGATGCGGGGCCAGTAGTCGGGCGGCGGGGCGTCGGCTTTCGGAAGTGTCGGACTCCACGCCGAGCGCTGAAGGTCGGTGAACACCGTCACCTGTCGGCGGGGGTAGTTGCGTGGCGAGCGGGCGAGCGTGTCGGCCACGAGCGTGAGGGCGGAGGCGTAGTCGGCGGTGCCGTGCGTCGGCTTCAGGTTGCGGACTTCGAGCGCCACCTTCTCCACGTCGCTCGACGGGCCGGGCACCACCGCCTGTGACCCGCCGGCCATGCTAATCAGCGTGAACCCGTCGCCGGGGTTGGCGTTCCGCACCATGTCTTCGAGCTGGCCGACTGCCTTCGTGAACCGCGTGCCGCCGGCTTCGTCGGCCGTCATGCTGAGCGAGCAGTCCATCACCAAAATGTGGTGCGTCCGAGGCGCGTTGGCGGCGAGCTGCGCCTGACCGGGGCGGATCGTCTGCCACACGGGTTCCGCCCAATCCGTCGCGGCGATCATGCCGAGCAGCGGCAGCAGCAACGCCAGCACGCGGAGCAGGAGCAGCAGCCAGCGGTCGATCCGCCGCTTGTGCTTCTTCTGGGCGGTGACGAGGAACCGCACGGCCGCCCACGGCACCACCTGGAACCGCTGCCGGCTGAGCATGTGGATGAGGATCGGCAACCCGACCGCGGCGGCGGCGGCGGCGGCGGCGACGAGCGGCACGGCGAACGAGGCGAACGGCGCGATGTGCATATGAATCAGCGTACCCGCACGGGGCGGCGTGGGCTACGGGCGGATGGTTTCATTCCACCACCCCCCACCCCTCCGTGGAATCATTTCCCAACCGTAGAACGTCCCATACCTGCCAAGCACTTACGGCGAACGGACGGCGGACGACACAGATCGTAGGAACAACCCCACGCCCGCACCCAAGCCGCTCGCCACCGACGCCACGCTCGCCTCGCTGTGGGAGCGGGTGGTTCACCTGCGGGCGTTCCTGGACGCCGGTCGGCAACTGGAGTACAACCCCGCGACCTGCGAGTGACCGCGACGAGACGAACAACTGCGATGGCGATGGGCAAAAAATGTCGATATGAGTGCGGCCCAACTGTCGATCACGAGACCCGCCATGAAGAAGCTCGAATCTCCCGCACGGCTCATTGATGCGAGAATCGCGGAGTTGAACGACTGGCGGGGTGAGATGCTGTCGCGGCTCCGCGAACTCATCAATCAGGCCGACCCCGAAGTGGTCGAGGAGTGGAAGTGGCGGGTGCCGGTGTGGTCGCACGGCGGGATCCTGTGCACCGGCGAGACGTACAAGAAGGCGGTGAAGCTGACGTTCCCGAAGGGGGCGTCACTGCCCGACCCGTCCGGACTGTTCAATTCCAGTTTGGAAGGCAACACCCGGCGGGCCATCGACTTGCACGAAGGCGACGCGGTGAACGCGAAGGCGTTCAAGGCGCTGGTCCGCGCCGCCGTGAACCTGAACACGTCGTCGGCGAAGCCGAGCAAAGCCGCCAAACCGAAGCTGCTCTCGGGCGGCAACCCGCAGATCGCCAAGGCCGACGGCGACGAACCCGTGCAGGCGTACATCGCGGCCATGCCGGGCTGGAAGAGCGACCTCGCCCGCCGGCTCGACGCGCTCATCGCGCGCACCGTCCCCGGCGTGACGAAGGCGGTGAAGTGGAACTCGCCGTTCTACGGGGTCGCCGGCAAGGGCTGGTTCCTCGGCCTGCACTGCTTCAACAAGTCCATCAAGGTGGCGTTCTTCCGCGGCACGTCGCTCAACCCGGTCCCGCCCGGCGAGTCCAAGAGCGACGACACCCGCTACTTGAACATCCACGAAGATGACGCACTCGACGAGACGCAGTTCGCCGCGTGGGTGAAGCAGGCGAGCGAGCTGCCGGGTTGGGGGAAGTGCTGATGAACACGGGGGCGAGCCGAGCGGCGTGAGCCGCCGGGTGGAGAATCAAACCACCCGGCGGCTGGCCCC